>CAIUHT010000822.1 GCA_903898975.1 uncultured Planctomycetaceae bacterium | reverse complement strand
GGGTCGTTTGTGCCCGCGGCGTCGGCGCGGGTGGGGATCGCCGACCGGATCTTCGCGCGGGTCGGGGCGAGCGATGAGTTGGGTCGGGGTCAAAGCACGTTCATGGTCGAGATGACCGAGACGGCGCGGATTCTGCACCAGGCGACCGACCGGAGCCTCGTGGTGCTGGATGAAATTGGGCGGGGGACCAGCACCTACGACGGGATCTCGCTGGCGTGGGCGGTGACCGAGTTTCTGCACGACACGGTGGGCTGTCGGACACTGTTCGCGACACATTACCACGAACTGACGAATCTCGCCGAGACGCTGCCCAAGCTGCGGAACTGGAACGTGGCGGTCCGCGAGCAGGGAGAGTCGATCGCCTTTCTGCACAAGATTGTGGCGGGGGGGGCCGATCGGAGTTACGGGATTCACGTGGCCCGGCTGGCGGGGATTCCGCCGGTGGTGGTGGGCCGGGCGCGGGAGATCCTGGGGACACTCGAGGCGACCCAGGCGGGCAAGCCCCCGCCCCCCCCCATGCCCGCGCGGACCCCGACGCCCAAGCGCGAGAAGCAGTTGCAACTGTTCATGGTGGTGGAGCATCCCGTGCTAGAGCGGTTGCGAAACATGGCTCCGCACGAGATGTCGCCCCAGCAGGCGCTCGACGCCCTGCTGCTGGTGCAACAGGAGTTGCGGGAAACGCCCTGAAGGGCACGGTCCACGCTCCACGTTTCACGAACCACTTGCCAGCCAGGTCTCGCAAGCCGTGGCGTGTCGCACCGTCTTGAGCGACCGCGACGTGTTCCCTGGAGAATTCCTCCTCGCCGCCGGCCATGGTCGCCCAGGCAGGTCGTGAGGGGTCGGGTCCCCGGACTGGGGCTGGCAAGCCCCGGGGGCCGATGACATAATTTTGACACTGAGCGGGTTTCCAGCCGAGAGGGGTCGTCCCGGCCCGTGCCGGTCGCTGCCATCGGGTGGCACCTGGCCCGATCAGTCTCCCCCTGGTTCCCCCGCCTCGAACAGCTGCCGCGTTGAACCTGCTTCGACGCCCTCCCCTGCTCCCGTTGCCCTGCGATGGAAGCGGTCCTTCCGCGACCTGCCGATTGTCGCTGGGTAGGCTGCGATTCCTCCCTCGAAGATCTGACGCCTGACCGGGCTGTGGGCCTGGTCGCATTCCCTCCCACTTCCTCCGGCTTGCTCCGCCATGACTTCGCCTTCGCTCGGCACGGCTGGCTTGGCTTCCCCCTCCTGCGGACGGACCCGTCGGGAGTTTCTGTGGGAAACCGGCATGGGGTTCACGGGGACCGCCCTGACCGGGTTGCTGGCGGCGGACGGGTTTTTCGGCCCGACCCGCGCGATGGCCGGTCCCTCGGCCGCACAGCCCATGGCGGTCCGGGCACCGCACGTGCTGCCGCGGGCCAAGTCGGTGATCTTCCTCTTTATGTACGGCGGGGTCAGCCAGGTTGATACGTTCGACCCGAAGCCCGAGTTGAACCGGCGGAATGGGGAGCCGATTCCGAATCTCGACTCCGACCCGCTCTTCAAGGTGCGGAACCCGGGGACGCTGCTGGGGAGTACGCGGAAGTTCACCCCGGCGGGGCAAAGCGGGTTGCCCGTCTGCGACATGTTCCCCCACGTCGCGGGGTGCATCGATGACCTGGCGGTCATTCGCAGCATGTACGCCGACAGCTTTGCCCACGGCGGGGGCCTGCTGCAGATGAACACGGGGTACCTGCGGCAGGGGTTCCCCAGTGTCGGCTCGTGGGTCACCTACGGGCTGGGGAGCGAGAACCAGAACCTGCCGGGGTATGTGGTTTTGCTCGACCATCGTGGCGGACCGATTGCCGGTTCGCCCAACTGGGGGAGCGGGTTTATGCCCGCGAGTTTCCAGGGGACGCAGTTTCGCACGAGCGGGCCGCCGATCATTGACCTGGCGGCCCCGGCGGGGCGATCGGTCACCAGCCAGCGGCAACAGCTGGAGTTGTTGGGGACACTCAATCGCGAGCACCTGAAGGGGCGACCCGACGAGAGCGAACTGGCGGCTCGAATTGCCAGCTACGAACTGGCGTTCCGGATGCAGTCGACAGCCCCTGAGGCGGTCGACCTGTCGCAAGAGTCTGAGGCGACGCAGACGCTGTATGGGCTGAACGACCCGGCGACCGAGAAGTTCGCCCGGCGCTGTCTGACCGCCCGGCGGCTGGTCGAGCGGGGGGTGCGGTTCGTGCAGGTCTATTCAGGGGGCGGGCACAGCGATGAGACCTGGGATGCGCATGGCGACGTGAATCGCAACCATGAACTGCATTGCCGGGAGACCGACAAGCCGATCGCCGGCCTGCTGCGGGACCTGGCGTCGCGGGGACTGCTGGACGAGACGCTGGTGGTCTGGACGGGGGAGTTTGGCCGGACTCCGACGGCGCAGAACGGCAAGGGGCGCGATCACAGTCCGCGGGGTTTCACGGCGTGGATGGCGGGAGGCGGGGTGAAGGGGGGACAGGCGATTGGGGCGACCGACGAGTTCGGGTTCGCGG
>CAIUHT010000821.1 GCA_903898975.1 uncultured Planctomycetaceae bacterium | reverse complement strand
GATCTAGTCTCTTGCCCAGGCGCGGCCCGCTGCCCTTCGCACCCCGGCGATCCCGCCACACAGTGATCGAGGCACTTCCTAATCACTCCGCGTTCGTCTCCCGCAGAGTCGACTTGCGAACCTCAAACCACACTGGCCACTGCGACCACAAACAACTGCCGGCCGCTCTCTAGCGGGTGGGTGACACATCGACCATGGCCCACCGCACCCCCATCAATCCCGGAACTCCGGCGTACCACGTCGCCAGCAGTTCGCCCGTTGGCAGAGGGCGGAGCGACGGGTGGCCGAAGGTCCACTTCCGCATGTCCTCCCAGTACTCCACAAAATCAATCTGGCCCGCCGTCTGGGTCAACTGCCCCTGCTCATCGTGGTTGTAGATCACCAATCGCTGGTCGGCAGGCCACGTCTGGCCGCCGTCGTTCGACATCCACAGGGTCATCGTCGGCGGCGTATTGCGATCGACCACAAACAGCGCGAGGCGACCGTCGGGCAATTCGGCTGGTGCCGCGATCTGGCCCACAATGCCCGTGTTGATCGGCTGCGAAGTCGCTTCGGCTCCCAGGCGGCCCCGGGCCAGGTGCACAGGCAGATCACGCTGGCTTTTCCGGTCGTGTGTCCAGAACGCCGCCACAAATCCCCGTCGGTCGGCGGTCGGACACAGCCGCTGGTCCCAGTAGTAGACCTGGTTCGCCTCATCCCGCGCGACCAGTTGCACTTTCGGAAAACTGCGCCCGCCATCTTCCGAAATCAACAGCCACGCTCCGTGCCGGGCCGGCGTTGGATCATCAAACTCTTTGAAGCTCTCGAAGGTCAAGCCAATGGCCCCCCCCGCCGAGGGAATCAACGGCCCCGTCAGCGCGCACCCCGTCAGCCCGGGCGTGGGTAACTCCCGCCACTGACTCCACGTCTGGCCCCAGTCGGTCGATTCACACGCCAACTGCTTGCTTCGCAGCAACCCCTCGGTCACCGGGTCGAACAGGGGTCGCTCGGGTTCGCTGCGGTCAAACCACGTGGTCGCCAGCAGCCACCGCCCTGGTTCAGGCTCGATCAGTTCGGCCCCGGCCAGCGTTCCCGGTCGGCCCGCAAAGGTTGTCGGAAAGCGATCCACCAGCGTGGTGAACTCCCGCTCCCCCGCCCGCCGCCGACACAACCGCAGGCTCGCGTCAATTCCATGCTTCGCCGACCCCAATTGGAATCCCGCAATCACATCTCCGCGGCTGTCCACAAACAGGCTCGTGAAGGAGGCCACCCGGTCGCACGCGGGAGACTCGGGTGGGACGAACACGGTCCCCTCATCGATCACTCGCATCAGATCACTTTCTGGAAAATGAGTCAGGCCGAGGGCCGGCGGTAGAACGGCAGGGAGACCACCTCGGCCGGTTCCCGTGTGCCCCGAATATCCGCTTCCAGCCGCGTCCCCACCACCGCCAGGGCGGGCTCGACGTACCCCATCGCCAGCGACTGCCCCAGCGTGGGTGAAAACGTGCCACTGGTGACCACGCCCACAGCCTCGGCACCGACACACAGCGGAGTCCCCTCGCGGGCGATGCGTCGGCCAGTCAGCCGGATCCCCACCCTCTGCCGGGTCAGCGGGCCCGCTGCCCGTTGTGCCAATACAGCGTGCCCCGGGAACTGACGCCCCGGCAGCTTGACGGCGAATTTGAGTCCGGCGGTCAGCGGGTCAATCTCGGCGGTCAATTCGTGGCCGTACAGGGGCATCCCCGCTTCCAGCCGCAAGGTGTCGCGACAACCAAGGCCGCACGCCAGCAAGCCCACCTCTTGACCACGGGCATGCAACTGCTCCCACAGCGCCAGGCCAGCGGCGTTCTCCACAATCACCTCGAAGCCATCTTCGCCCGTGTAGCCGGTGCGGCTGATCAGGGCTTCGGTTCCCAGCACCTGGGTGGGGATCGCGTAGTAGTACTTGAGTTCGTCGAGCTTTGTGCCGGTCAGCGGTTGCAGCAGAGACTGGGCACGGGGGCCCTGCAGCGCGAGCATGAAGTGCGACAGGGTCTGGTCGATGACCCGGCAGTCGGCTCCGCCGTGGTGAGCCTGCAGCCAGTCGACAATCTTTACACGGTTCGACGCATTCACGACCAGCAGGTGACAGTCGGGCAGACGATAGACCAGCACATCATCCAGGATTCCCCCCGCATCGTTCGTCATCAGCGAATACCGAACCTGACCGGGGGCCAGAGTGGAGACGCTGTTGGTGAGCAGGCCCTCCAGCCACGTTCCGGCGGCCGGGCCCTCGATCCGCAGTCGCCCCATGTGGGCGATGTCGAACAGCCCGCAAGCGGTTCGCACGGCGGTGTGCTCGGCGACAATCGACGAGTACTGCACCGGCATATCCCAGCCAGCGAAGTCGACCAGCCGGGCTCCCTGTGCGGCATGCCACGCGTGTAGAGCGGTTCGCAAGAATGACATGGCGAGGGCTCGCGAAGGGGTGAGAGTTGGTGGGCAGCTGGAGAGTGGAAAGTGGGCGG
>CAIUHT010000820.1 GCA_903898975.1 uncultured Planctomycetaceae bacterium | reverse complement strand
TCTGGAAATATAACCGAGATACTGGTCTCAATCCACGTTTTTCACGGGAAGCGAACCAGCCGCGTACATTGTGCTTTCGACGGCGGGCCGCGCCGCTGACAGGCCCCGATTTCGAGATCGGAGTGAACCCCGCGAGCGACTGCACCACAGAGCCTCGCCCATTGACTCAGCAAGCCCCGCCCACGGCGACCCACTCCCTATTCCACCGTCCTGCCCCGGCTGGTCCGCGGTCGCTTCACAACCCCGATGACAAGGGGCTTCCGCTCCCGGTCGGCCCCGGCAGTCGTCTTGTCCCCTCTCCGGGGGACACCTCCTGCCACTCGGCGTCGAGGATGGTCTCGCCCGGTGCAACGGGGCTCCGCTGGGCGGGGCTGGCCCAGGAGGGGACCCCCTTCGGCCCCGACCACAGCCGCCGCACCAGCACCGCGCCGATCCCCACGGTCAGCACCACCACCGCCACGGCGACCAGTGCCATCGCCAGCGAGACAATGACCAACAAGCCCAGCAGCGACAGCAACGCCCCCGACCAGCCGGGCCGACGCCCCGCCGTCCCACTCCACTGCACAAAGGGCGCGCCACCCCACGCCGGTCCCCGCGTTCCCGATTCTCCGCTCGTTCCGCTCATCGCTCGTCCCGCCAGGCCGTCGCCCCTTCGCGCCGAATTCGCTGTCCCCCTACCCCGGGCATCTCCACCGTCGCCGTCACCTGCCCCGCCCGGGGGCCCGCACCGGCGCCGTGCACTGTTATGGTAGCGGTCGTCCCGGCGGGAATCTCGGGTTCCGACTCGGGGATCTGCCACACCTGCTCGGTGGCCCCCGGGTCGCGGCGGGCCCACTCCACCCCCCGCCTCAACGCCGACCGCACCAGCCAGTCGGCCTGCACCACCCGCTCTTCCAGCCGCTGTTGCCGGTTCAGCAACACAAGGTGCCGAACCAGCAGCAAAGACAACACCCCCGCGATCGCCGCAATCACCAACACCACCACCAGCACTCCCCCCCGCCGGGCGGGCTGGGCAAGGGGCCGCTGCGACCCCGCCCCCGTCGGTCGCGGGCGGGTCATCCCGGCGGCCACCAGCCGTCGGCCTGCTTTGTCCGCTTTCACTGGCGTGAAATTCACAGTGGTCGCCAGCCTGCCGCGGCGGGACTCGCCGCGAGAGGCAAGGTGCTGCCAGGAGGTCACTCGACACCTCCCCCCTCAGGGCCACGGGCCGCGGTTCCCCGCAGTCCCGCGATGATGTGGAATTCGCTCCGCGGACTCGCGCCTGGCTCGCCGCCCGTCGGCTCACGTTGCAGATGCCACGCCCGCACCTGGGCGGTCTGCTGCCCGGCGTCGTACGCGAGCGTCCACCGCCCCCCGGCAGGGAGCCAGTAGACCTGCTGCTGCGGTCCCCCTTCCGCCTGCACCAGCCGCCGGATCAACCGCCCACGTTCGACCTGGTACTCCACCCGCTGGCTCGCGGGCAATGTCAGCGCCAGCGTCCCCTCGCCCGGTGTGTTGGGAGGGGCTGCGCTCCACGTGGCGGCGGATGCCCGCTGAACGTCAGCGCGGAACTGCGACTCGAGGGCCGACAACTGCCGGGCGACCGTTCCCCACCGAAACAACCCCCGATCAGCCCGCAGCAGGGTGTGCAGCAACTGGGTCCCCAGCAGCAGCACCACGGAACCGATCACCATCGTGACCAGCATCTCGCTCAGCGTAAACCCGCCCCGGCCTCCGGCTGGGCCCCCCTGCGGTCCCCCGCTGCCAGCCATTGCACTTTGCGCCCAACCCGGCCCTCTGCGAATCGTGACGTTCATCGCTCCCCCTCGATCACCCGCTGGGCATCCCAGGCTGGCTCGGTCATGAACGCAACTTCGTTCGCCCGGGGACGGTTTCCCTTGGCGTCGCTGCTGCCACCGAGATCAGTGACGCAGCGGTCGGCGGGGTGGGGGGAATGATGAACCATTCGAACGGACGCGGCCACGCCGCGGGGCTGTTCGCGCAACAACTGGGCGGCGTCAGGCGTTGACGCGGGGACCCATGCGCTCATCCGGACCCGCTCGGTCGGTTGCCCGGCGGGACGAGGCCACTCGATGGCGACGGTCACGCGTCGGGCGGGAGGCTCGGGCTCGGCTTCCACCCAGGCCCGGGCAGTCGCCCCCGGGATGTGCCGCTGCAGTTCCTCGGGCCGGGCGAAGCCAGGCAGCGCCGTCGGGGGCCACTCCCCCAGGGGCAGGTCCTTCCCCTCCCGCCGGGTCAGTTCGTCCAGCAGGTTCGACGCGGTCAGCAGTGCCTGTTGCCGATGAATCAGGCCGGGCACTCCCTGCTGCACCCGCAGCACCAGCGGCACCATGGTCAGCAGCAGTCCCGAGAGCACCACCAACGCCGCGGTCGACTCGGCCAGGGTGAACCCCGCGCGACGTGACGGCACCCTCCCCGCCGAAGATTCGGCATGAGGCACGCGGGAGAGACGGCGACAAATTCCAGGCATGTACGGGTCCTAGGCGATGGATTTCAGCATTTCAATCAGCGGCAGCCACACGGCCAGCATCACCCCCAGCACCAAGGCTCCGGTCAGCAGGGTCAGGCCCGCGTCGGTCAGTTGCGCGATCCAGTTCGCGCGGGCGGCGTGGCGGCATTCACTCTCGCGGGCGGCCAACGCCAGCGCCTGCGGCAGGTTGCCCGCCCGCTGGGCACTGTCGAACCACGCCTCTTCGACCGCCGAGACCAGCCCCGCTTTCCGCAACGTGGGCCACAGCGGGGCTCCGTCCAGCAGTTCCCCCTCGACCAGCGCCAAGTGCCGACTCTCGCGGCGACCGGGCAACAGTCGAGCCAACCAACCGACCGCTTCCGCCACGGGCCGGCCCGTCTCGACCGCCAGGGCAATGGTTCGCAACAGCACGGGGGGACTGCGGAAAGGGGTCCACCACCGCAGCCAGCGAGGCCAGCCCACACCGGCCAAACCCGTGGGCCAGCGCATGCCCCAGGAGATCAGCTCCACCAGCAGCCACAGCCCCACAAGCGTCCCCAGGAAGAGCGCCACGCCATGACGGCCCACAAACTCCGCCAGCGAGAGCAACCACTGAGTGGTGGCGGGCAACGGGATGCCATAGCCCTGGCAGACCCCGTTGATACGGGGCAGCACGCGAATAAAGATGTACAGGCCGACGACCAGCATGGGCACCCATGTCAGCAACTGCAGCAGCACTCCGCCCGGCCGGGCCAGTCGATTGCTCGACTGCACGCTCAGCCCCTCTTCCGCCCGTCGCAGCCCGGCCCCGACATTCCCCAGGTGGTCGCCCACCAGGATCAGGCAGAGGGCGTCGGGCGGGAGCGCCCGGGGAACCGCCTGCACCGCCTGGGCCACCGGGACTCCCGACCGCAGCGATTCGGCCAGCAGTTTCCAGCGTCGCCGCCAGGCAGCGGGAGCCCCGTCGCTCAGCGATTCGACCAGTGGCGCGGCAGGCAGTCCGCGGTCGACCGCCGACCGCAGCACCTGCACCAGCACCAGTCCAAACTCCCCGCGCAGCCACCCCCACAGCAGCAGTTGCACCAGGCAAATCAGGCGGGAGAAGAAGTAGCCCATGCTCTGGGGTGTCGCCGAGTTCGTAACCGGGGAAGAAACGCCAACGGGAATCAGGCCAGCATTCGCAACAGCTGCACCAGCGGCTGCACCAGGGCCACCAGCACCAGGGCCAACACCAGGCCCAGCGCGGGCAGCAGCAACCACGGAATCAGCAACACAATCAGCTGGGTGATGCCACGGGCCCGCTGCACCTGCAGGCTGGCCTGGGCCTGCAGCAGCGCGACCAGTGTCTCCTGGCTCCCCGCGTTCGAGATCAGCTCCACCAACCCCGCGGGCAGCTTCCGCCACGCGGGCGGTTTGTCGGTCACCGGTCCCCCCGCCGCCAACTCGCCCGCCAGCCGCTGCGACTCTTGTTTCAACGTCACATCGCCACTCGCTTCGCCCGCCAGCCGGAGTGCCTCGGGGAGGGGAACCCGGCTTTCGACCAGCAGCGACAGCATGTCGCACAATCGCACCAGCCCCAACGCCCGCAGCAGCGGCCCGACCAACGGGACCCACCCCAGCCACCCCGCCAGCGACTCACGCCCCCCCGCCAGCCGGCTGAACAGCCACACCCCCACCAGCGCCGCCAGCCCTCCCAGCAGCAGTGCCGGGCCGCAGGCGTTGAACCACTCTCCCAGCGCCAGGATGGCACGGGTCAGCCAGGGGAGTTGCAGGCCAAACCCCCGGTACAGTTCGGCGAAGCGGGGCACCAGCCAGCCCAGCAGCAGGCACAGCAACGCCAGGCACAACACGCCCCCGACCAGCGGCCCCGCCAACGCCGACCAGATCAGCATCCGCGACTGCGAGAGGGTCTGCGAGACCGCCGCATGGCGGGCCAGCGTGGCCCCCAGATCGCCCCGCTGCAGCCCCCCCCGCACCACCACCCGGAACGACTCGGGCAGACCACTCCCCTGCAGCGCCGATTCGAGATCGCGCCCGGCGTCGAGTTCGGTCGCCAGCCGCTGCACCGCCCGCCTGACCCGCCCGTCAGGCAACTCTTCCGCCAGCGCCCGCAGCCCCCCTTCCAGCGGAATCTGCGCCTGGGTGAGGGCGGACAGGTGCGTCGCCAGTTCCCCCGCATCGGCCTTGGTCAGAAACTCGCTTATGTCAAGCGCCGGGTCCGCAGTGGCCGGGGCCGGGGCGAAAGACGCGCTCGGCCGGGCCTTCGGCTCATCGGCCAGCAGGTGGCACTCGAGCATCGTCCAGCCTGCGGGCAGATGATTGGCGACATCGACCGGGTCGTCGGCCAGCAGTGTTCCCACGCGGCGGGCCCCGGTCGAGTCGGTTGCGATGAAGCGAAACACCTCCTGGCCCGAAGGGTGCGACTTGCTCATGGCATTCCCTCCAGCCCTGTCCACAGTTCCACCAGGGGCCCGAAGGTCACCCAGCCATAGACCAGCACCAACCCGCCCCCCAACACCAGCGTCGCCAGGCTGGGCCACAAGACCCGCAACCACAAGGCCCGCTGCTGGGCCCGCCGTTCGTAGACGTCCCCCGCGTGAGCCAGCAGCGCGGGAAGACCGGGAGAGCGCTGCCCGTGCCGCAGCGTCCAGTCGAGATACGCCGGCCACTGACCCGGCGCGACATCGCCGCTCCCCTGTTCGGTCGCCTGGGCCAGGTGCTCGGCCCGGGCCCGCATCCGCTGGTCCCCCACCGCCTGCCCGGCCAGCCTCAGTGCCTCGGGGAACGGGACCTGCTGCGACACCAGGGTCGAGAGCAGGCGGGCGAAGGCCGAGTACTGCAGGTTGCGGAGGAGTGCCGAGGCTCCCGGAAGCCAGCGAAACCAGTGCGCCCACCCGCTCAACGAAACCAGCCCGGTCTCCGCCGATCGCCACCAACCCCACGCCAGCCCCGCCAGCCCCACCAGGGGGAGCCACCACAAGCGTTCGAGTGCGAGCGCGAGTCGGGCCAGCCACCAGGTGGGGCCCGTGGTCGC
>CAIUHT010000819.1 GCA_903898975.1 uncultured Planctomycetaceae bacterium | reverse complement strand
GGCGGAGTTCGCCGGGTGGTTGCGGAGCATCCTGTCGGCCCGGGTGCTGAACCTGGTGCGGCATTATCTGACGACCCAGGGGCGGGATCTGCGTCGGGAGCAGCCCCTGGAGGTGAATGTCGATCAATCGTCGGTGCTGCTGGATCGGGGACTGTGGGCGGAGCAGAGCACGCCCAGCCAGGCGGCGCAGCGACGGGAGCGGGGAGTGCAACTGGCGGCAGCGCTCGACCGCCTGCCTCCCGACTACCGTGAGGTGGTGATCTTGCGGAATCTTGAGGAGCTGAGTTTTCCCGATGTGGCGACGCGGATGGGAAAGACGGTCGACAGTGTGCAGAAACTCTGGGTGCGGGCCCTGGCGAGCCTGCGCCGGATGATGGTCGAGAGCGAATTCGAATGACCCATCCCTTTGATCCACCAACCAGTCTCGATCCGGTGAGTGCGGCGAGCGCTCCCGGGGGGGGCGAGGCGTTCGACGACCCGCGGGTGGTCGAGCTGGTGCAGCAGTATCAAGCCGAGCTCGAGCAGGGGCGGCGGCCGGTGCGCGAAGAGTACCTGCGGCGGTATCCCGAGCTGGAAGCGGTGGTCCGCGAGTGTCTCGACGGGCTGGACCTGTTGCGGGGGGGATTTCCCGGGTCGCAGTCGCGGTCGGGGCCCGGCCTGTCTCCATCCCGGTCGCGGGGACTCGAAGTGGCTCCGCGGGCCCTGGGCGACTTTTTGATTGTGAGGGAGATTGCCCGGGGGGGGATGGGGGTTGTTTATGAAGCGGTGCAGCAGAGCCTGGGGCGGCGGGTGGCGCTGAAGGTGCTCCCTTTCGCGGCGACCTTTGACGCCCGGCAGTTGCAGCGGTTCAAGAACGAGGCCCAGGCGGCGGCGTTGCTGCACCACACGCACATCGTGCCGATCTATGCGGTGGGGTCGGATCGGGGGGTGCATTTTTATGCGATGCAGTTGATTGAGGGGCAGTCGCTGGCGGTGGTGATTCGCCAGTTGCGGGAGCAGGCGGGTCTGGCGCGGGACAAGCCCCGGCACAGTGGGGGGGACGACAGTCAGCGGGGACGGAACGTGGCGTTTTCGGCTGGCAATGGCTGGGCCGAGGCGGCGGCATTTCCCAGTACGGAGGCGCGGTCGCCCGAGGGGGCGGGAGTGGCACTGGCGACACCGCCGGGGGAAGGGGGGCGCGGGGGCGGACGAGGGCGCGCGGATGAGCCGGGCGAGGGGGCCGACGCAGCGCCCGCTGTGACCGGGAGTTCGGTGGGGAGTGTGGCGGGGGTCAGCACGGCGACGGCGGGGCGCGGGGCGGCGACGGGGCCGGTGACGACGGGAGCGAGCCGGTCGAGCTATTTCCGGAAGACGGCGCGGCTGATGATCCAGGCGGCGGACGCGTTGGATCATGCGCATCAGTTGGGGGTGGTGCACCGGGACATCAAGCCGGGCAACCTGATGATGAATGCCCAGGGGGACCTGTGGGTCACCGACTTTGGGCTGGCGATGTTCCAGACCGAGACGGGGCTGACGCGGACGGGGGATCTGCTGGGGACGTTCCGCTACATGAGTCCGGAGCAGGCCGCGGGGAAGCGGGCGGTGCTGGACCACCGGACCGACATTTATTCCCTGGGGGCGACGTTTTACGAGTTGCTGACGCTCGAGCCGGTGTTCGCGGGGGAGACGCGGGCGGAGTTGCTGTACCAGATTCTGCATGAGGACCCGCGACCGCTGCGGGGGTGGAACAAGCACATTCCGGCGGAGCTGGAGATCATTGTGCTGAAGGCGTTGGCGAAGAATCCGGAAGAGCGGTACGGGTCGGCGGCGGAGCTGGCGGCGGACGTGCGGCGGTTCCTGGAGCATCAGCCGATCCTGGCGCGGCCGCCCACGCTGTTTGACCGGGTGAAGAAGTGGTCGCGTCGGCATCCGGGGGTGGTGACAACCGCGGTGGTGCTGTTGGGGGTGATGATGCTGGGGCTGATGGCCTCGACGGCGGTGGTGGCGCGGGCGCAGCAGCGGACGGTCGCGGCACTGGACGGGGAGCGGCTGCGGGCGAACGAGGCGGAGGAGCAGTTTCAGCGAGCGCGGGCGGCGGTCGATGTGCTGATTGAAGTGAGCGAGGAGGAGCTGGTCGACAAGCCGAACCTGGAGCCCACGCGCAAGCGGCTGTTGCGGACAGCGCTCGAGTACTACCGGCAGTTCATCGAGGATCGGCCGAGCGACAGTGTGTCGCAGGAGTCGCTGGCCGCGGTGCAGGATCGGATCAAGGGGCTGCTGAACGACTTGACGGTGTTGCAGCGGGATGGGCAGATCAACCTGTTGTCGAACCCGGCGGTCGCGGAGGACCTGGACCTGAGCGACAGCCAGCAGCAGAAGCTGGCCGAGCTGTTGCCGCGGTGGTTTGGGGAGAAGATCCGGGCGTACGAAGAGGTGCGGAACGCGGGGGTGACGTTGCGGCGGCGGCGGTTTGTGGAGTTGGCCGAAGAGCACGAGCAGGTGGTGCGGGAACTGCTGACGGGGGCGCAGCGATCGCGCCTGGACCAGTTGGCGATTCAGGCGCAGGGGATCTATGCGTTCCGCGAGCCCGACATTGTGCAGGCGCTGCAGTTGACTTCGGAGCAGCGGGCCTCGATGCGCGAGCTGGAGTTCCAGCTGATGCTGCGGAGTTATGGTCGACGGCCGATGGGGCGCGGGGAAGGGGAGGAGCGTCGGCGGCAGGCGGAGGCAGCGATCCGCGAGACGATGGACAAGGCGCTCGACCTGTTGGACAGCGAGCAGCAGTCGCGGTGGGTGGCGCTGGTGGGGCCCGCCTGTGAGGGGTTGGGCAATGCACCGAGGATCTTGCCGGGGCAGCGGGCCAAGCCGGAAGGGGGATCGAAACGTGGCGCTGGCCAGGAACCGCCCGGGGAGGGGGGCTTTCCGCCACTGCGGGAGGGTGATTCCTCGCGGGGTGTGGAGGCAGACGGTCCGCGGTCGCCCCGTCCCCCGAGTTTTCGCGACGCGACGAGAGGTCTGCCACCTCCGCCATGAGTGATCCCAGTGGTGAGTGCCTTGGGGGGGCATTGAAGCGGCTCTGGTGGGGAGGGTGCGCGGTGTGGGTGGCGTGCTGGATGGCGGGTTGCCAGCCAGCCCCTGTGTCGCCGCTGGAGCAGGCGTTGCGGGGGGAGGGTCCGTATGAAATTGAGATTGTGGGGAGCGAGGACCGGTGGCTGGTGAGGTACCCGGGCCAGGCTGAGCCCGTCGAGACGGCAGGGGAAGATCTGCTGGGGCTGCAGTTGCATGTGCCTGCGGAGCGTGCGGTTCGGCTGGCGTTGCGAAGCACCGACTACATCTACACGCTGGAACTGCCCGCGCATCAGTTGAAAGAGATTGCGGTTCCCAGGCTGATGTTCTACCTCGATTTTCAGAGTGGTCCGCCCGGGCGAACGCCCTTGGTGGGGGACCATCTGTGTCGGGGAGTGGTGGAAGAGCTGCAGGGCAACCTGATTGTCGAGCCTGTTCCCGAGTTACTGCAGTGGCTGCGTTCCCAGGCGGGAAAGGCCGGGGCGAGTGCTGCGGGGCCGGGCGTAGACGGTTCGGGTGTAGATGGTTCCGGCGCGGAGAGCCCGGGCGCTAAAAGATCGGGTGGAAATCGTGCGGGCGAAAAGAATCGACCGGGGGAAAACCGTTCGGGGACTGCCACTCGCGGCGGGCGCGCGGATTCCCGGTTCGCCCAGTTCTGCTTGAGTGGTGCGCTGAGCTGCTGTCGGTCCACTTCGGCGAGCGGGCGGTCTGTTCGAGTTCTGTCTCGTTTGAGTCCTGATGTTTCTGCCGCGCGATCAGGGGCGT
>CAIUHT010000818.1 GCA_903898975.1 uncultured Planctomycetaceae bacterium | reverse complement strand
CGCCCCGGAAGGCCGATGCGATTAGCGTAGCGGGGCTGAGGAAGAAGCTGCAAGCACAGAATGGCGTTGTGAACCCCGCTGCGGGGTGGCGTCCGCGATGAAGACGTCTACTCGGGCGAGTGGTCGGCCAGTAGAATTCGAGCAGTGAGCCCAGCGTGGGGCTCGCAAACTGCGGAGGACGGCGGTTCGTAAGGGATCGGATGAAAGACTTCAACGAGGATCCGCAATTCACCCGCCTGCTGTGTCGCGAAGACGACACGGTGGACCTGATCCTGCTGGCCCTGGAATTCGCCCGTGATTTCAACCCGGGGCTCGATTTTGGACCAACGCTGGCGTGGATCGACGCGCGGGGGGCGGAACTGGCCCCCCGGCTGGCTCGGGCGGCGGACGACGAGGCGTTGCTGACCGTGATTTCCCAATGCCTGGCGGCAGAGCACGGGTTGACCGGATCGCCCGAGGTGTTTGAAAGCCCGGAAGGCAGCTGCATCGACCGGGTGATCGAAACGCGCCGGGGCATTCCCCTGGTGCTGTCGCTGATCTATCAGGCGGTCGCCGCCAGACAGCACATCGACCTGCTGGGCGTCTGCTCGCCCGGGCACTTTATTCTGCGGTACAACACGCCACTGAAGCCGTTGTTTATCGATCCGTACAACGGCGGTCGCATCTTGACGCATACCCAGGCGATCAAGCTGTTCGAGGAGTTCAAGGGGTTGAGCCGGGCCGAGGCACGGCGCGTCCTGGAGCCAGCGAGCACGCGGGCGATCGTGTTGCGGTTGCTGAGGAATCTCAAGAACCTGTCGGCGAACACCGAGGACTGGCGGAAGTGCGCGTTGGTCCAGGATCGGCTGCTGGCGCTCGAACCGGGTTTGTTTGAAGAGCGGTTGGACTGGGGGATGATTCAGCTCAAGGCGGGCCGGCCCGGCCCGGCCCTCTCGATGCTCGAGAAGTGCCTGAGGAACTGCCCCGAAGAGACGCAGACCCTGCTGAAACAGCAGATCGGGATGGCTCGCAGCCAACTGGCGGCCTGGAACTGACCCCGCGCCCGGCAGCTGGCTGCCCTCGATTGGGATGCACTGCACCCGCCGAGCGGCCCTCTCGGTCCGCCTTGAGCCGGTAGCCAGGCAGGCCACAGGCAACGCAGCAGTTCCGTCCGCCAGGCCCGTCAGCCAGCCCGTCGGGTACGGTGCGAATCTAGGCACTCCCCAGTCCGGGGTGATAGCATTGGTGGCGGTCGATTGGGGGGCGGGTGCCGTCCGATCGCTCCCGTTGACTGCCTCCCCATTCACGCCCCCGGCCCCAGGGACATCTCGGGTGATCACACTCTCAACAGGTCGGCACTCTGCGGCAGGCCTGACCCGCCGTGGCTGGCTGGGTCTGCTGGCCACACAGTTGCTGGGACGCAGCACGCGGCCCGCCTGGGGTGCGGCGGGAGAGGGGGTGACGCGCGCGGCGGGCTTTGGACGGGCGAAATCGGTCCTGCTGGTCTACACAAGTGGCGGACAGAGCCAGTTGGACCTGTGGGACCCCAAACCCCTGGCCCCGCTTGAAGTGCGGGGAGAGTTCGAGAGCATTGCCACCAGCGTTCCGGGAACATTCCTGGGAGAGCACCTGCCGCAAGTGGCCCGCCTGGCCGACCGGTTCTCCCTGATTCGCAGCATGTCGCACGACGACCTGGACCACGGATCGGCGAGCTACCTGACGCTGACGGGGCAGTTTCACCCGGTGAAATCGTCGAACCCTCCGCCGCGACCCACCGACTTCCCGGTACTGGGGGCGGTGCTGAAGCGGTTGAATGCCCGTCGGCAGGCTCCATTCCCGGCGGTGCACGTCAATGGACCGGTGCTGGTTCCCGAGACGCCGGCCCCGGGACAGGACGGGGGGCTGCTGGGTCGGGCCTACGAACCGCTGGTGCTGGGGGATGTGAGCCGTTCGCGCGTGGCGATCCCGTGTCTTGATCCGCTGCCCGGCCTGACCGAATCGCGGGTGGCACGCCGCGAGAGGTTACGGATGACTCTCGATACCCCGGCCCCCTCCGAGTCTCCCGACCTGCGGCTGAAGGGGCTGCGGGAGGCGTATGGGCGGGCGTATCAGCTGCTGGCGGATGCCGACGCCCGG
>CAIUHT010000817.1 GCA_903898975.1 uncultured Planctomycetaceae bacterium | reverse complement strand
GCGGGTTTGACCGCCTGAGTTGACGAATCGGCTCGCTCCCCAGTTCACGAGAGCACTCTCGGCACTGGTACGTCTCGGCTCGCGCGACAAGGCCCGGCGACTTCGCTGGTCGACCTTCTCGGCCCCAATCTAAGTAGCCTGCAGTCACTGGGGCTCGATCGCGCACCGACTGGCTCGGCCTCGCCGTTTGGTTTGCCAGCCTACCGAGCTGACTGACGCTTCGGCGGAGCCGGGGAGCCATCGCCCTTGAGCGCAGCTCTCTCCTGGTGGCAGTGCCTGTCGGGTCGAGTTTCCCGCCGCGGGGAAATCCCCGGGGAAAGCCCCGTCCCGACCGGGCCAGCGGCTGGGGCCGTTGATAGCCGGCTGGCGGGGCCGGACCGATCTTGACTCTGGACCGACGGCGGTCAAGACTAGAATCCCTCACGGCACAGCGGGCCGCGCCGGTCGTCACAGGGAGTGGCGGGGTGGCTCCAGGGTGTGCGCGGGGTTGATCGGTCTGGACGCATGTTTGATTACGAGAAGCTCGGTCAGTTCTATCTGGGGCGGGAGTACGATCTGGAGGCTCGGCAGCCGACCGCGCAGAAGCTCCTGTACGACGCCAAAGATCTCACCACGCACGCAGTTTGCGTGGGGATGACCGGCTCCGGAAAGACTGGCCTGTGCCTCACGCTGCTGGAAGAAGCGGCGATTGACAACATCCCGGCGATCGTGATCGACCCCAAGGGGGACCTGGGGAACCTGCTGCTCGCGTTTCCCGATCTCGCCCCCTCCGACTACGCCCCGTGGATCGATCCGGCCGAGGCGACCCGCAAGGGGATGACCGTCGAAGAACTGGCCAAGGCGACGGCGGCGAATTGGCGGAAAGGGCTCGCCGACAGTGATCAGCCTCCCGAGCGAATCGCGAAGTTCCGCGACTCGGTCGATATCGCCATTTACACTCCGGGCAGCACCGCCGGCTTGCCCCTGACGGTGTTGAAATCGTTCACCGCCCCCGACGAGGCGGTGTTGAACGACAGTGACGCATTGCGCGATCGGGTGGGCGGGGCGGTGTCGGGGTTGCTGGCGCTGCTGGGAGTCTCGGGCGATGCCCTCCGCAGCCGCGAGCACATCCTGCTCTCCACCATCCTCGAGCGGGCCTGGAAGGCCAACCGCGACGTCGACATGCCGACGCTGATCCGCGAGATCCAGACCCCGCCGTTCACCACGATCGGCGTGATGGATATCGAGAGCATCTTCCCCGCGTCCGAGCGGTTCAAGCTGTCGATGGCCCTGAACAACCTGCTCGCCTCCCCCGGTTTTTCGGCGTGGCTCGAGGGGGAAGAGCTCGATGTCGCGCGGTTGCTGCACACCCCGGCGGGCAAGCCGCGGATCTCGATCCTGTCGATCGCCCACCTCAACGACGCCGAGCGGATGTTCTTCGTCACGATTCTGCTGAACGAAGTGCTGGCGTGGATGCGGGCGCAGCCCGGCACGTCGAGCCTGCGGGCCATTCTCTACATGGACGAAGTGTTCGGCTATTTCCCCCCCACGGCGAATCCGCCATCCAAGACCCCCATGCTCACCCTGCTGAAGCAGGCCCGGGCCTTTGGCTTGGGGGTGGTCCTGGCAACGCAGAACCCCGTCGATCTCGACTACAAGGGATTGTCGAACGCGGGAACGTGGCTGATTGGCCGCCTGCAGACCGAGCGGGACAAGCTGCGAGTGCTCGACGGGTTGGAGGGGGCCTCGACGGCGGCGGGTTCGTCGTTCGACCGGGGACAGATGGAGAAGATTCTGTCGGGACTGGGGAACCGGGTCTTTTTGCTGAACAACGTGCACGAAGACGCCCCGGTGGTGTTTCAGTCGCGATTCGTCCTGTCGTTTCTGCGGGGTCCACTCACGCGCGAGCAGATTGCCACCCTCATGGCTCCCCGCAAATGGTCGGCGGCGATGCCCAAGGTGGGCGGGGCGGCAGCCCCTCCCCCGACGCGCAAACTCGAGGGCTCGACCGGCCAGCGGCCCGTGTTGCCCCCCGAGATCACCGAGGTCTTTCTGCATGAGACCGACTTTCGGCAAGAGGGAGACCTGGTCTATAAACCGGCACTGCTCGGATCGGCGCGGATGCACTTCACCCAGACCCGCGCCGGGGTCGACACCTGGGAAAACCTCTCCATTCTGAAACTGATCGACGACCGCAACCCCGGCTCGTGGGAGGATGGCGAGTATTGGGTCGCCAGCGAGCCAGGCTTCGACAAAAAGCCAGCGACCGGTTCGGTGACCTACGGGGCCTTGCCCGCCGAACTGACGCGGGCCAAGAGCTTTGGCGGTCTGTCGGGCGATCTCCGCGACATTCTGTACCGCGACCGCCCGCTGACAATCTACCGCGCAGAAGAGCTCAAGCAGTATTCGCGTCCGGGGGAAGACGAGAGCGCCTTCCGGGCCCGCCTGAACCAGGCGAGCAAAGAACGGCGGGACATGCTGCTGGCCAAACTGCACGCCAAGTACGCCCCCAAGCTGAAACTGCTGGAGGAACGCGAGCGGCGGGCCAAGCAGAAAGTCGAGCGCGAGCAGGCCGCGGCCAGCCAGCAGAAGATGTCGTCCATGCTCTCCATGGGCAGTTCCATCCTCGGGGCCGTCTTCGGGCGGAAACTGGGGAGCGCGTCGAATATCAGCAAGGCGGCGACCGCCGCCCGCAATTTCGGACGGATGTCGAGCAAGCAGCAGAGCGTCGAGCAGGCCAATGAATCGCTGCAGGCAATCGCCGATGACCGCGCAAACCTCGAACTGGAGTTCCAAAAAGAGTCGGCTGAGATCGACCTGCAGGATTCCCCCCAGTCGATCCAGCTGGAGGCACTGGAGATTCGGGCCAAAAAGACCGACATCAATGTCTCGCGCGTGGCAATTGCCTGGGTTCCCTTCCGCCGGACCGACCTGGGTGAGCTGCGCCGCACGGCTGAACAGGGGGAGGGGCTGTAAGGG
>CAIUHT010000816.1 GCA_903898975.1 uncultured Planctomycetaceae bacterium | reverse complement strand
TCGGCCTGGAGCTCGGCGGCGATCCGCTCGAGTTCCTCGCGCAACCGCATTTCCGTCTCGGTCACCTGCTCCGACAGACTGGCTTCGGGGGCCAGCATCTGTGCCGATCGGGCCAGGTACTGCTGGGCCAGGCGCAGGTTTTCGTCGGCCCGGCTCCGTTGCAGTTCGGCCTGGCGCTGAGCGTCTTCGGCGGCTTGCCGCTGCGTGACCGCATCGGCCCGCTGTTCTTCGGCCTGTTGACGGGCCGCGTCCGCCGCCTGCCTCAGGTGGACCTCGTTCCGCAGAAACAGCACCGCCCCGCAGGCCCCCAGCCCCAGCAGCAGCGCTACCAGCCCCGCCAGTGCCGAGGGGCCCGGGTTGCGCCGACACGCGCGATACAGTCGCCCCCACGTCCCGGGAGGACGCGAGACAATGGGCCGGTGGGTCGCCACCCGTTCGAGTTCGTCGGCCAGCTCGGCCGCCGACGCGAACCGCAACCGGGGCTCTTTCTCAAGACACTTGAGACAGATGGTCTCGAGATCGCGGGAAACAGCCGGCTCGAGCCGCGCGGGCGAGACCGGGAGTTCAAAACTGGAGGCCAGCAGGGTCTCCATGGCGGTGGCCCGCCGGAAGGGGGGCCGGCCGGTCAACAGCTCGTACAGAATCGCCCCCAGGGCGTAAACGTCGGTCGCGGGACCGAGGTTGTCGGGTTGGCCACGCGACTGTTCCGGAGCCATGTACCCGGGCGTCCCCAGGATCTCGTGGGTCGCGGTCAGTCGATCGGACGGTTCCAGCCGCCGCACCAGCCCGAAATCGACAATCTTGGGAGCGGTGGGCAACCGCCGGCCCAGCCCGGGGTCCGGGCCCACAGGAGCATCGGAGGGGCTCGTCGCCCCTGCGGGCGCCGGGGCGGGAGCGGTCGGGGCCGCCTGCTCTTCGAGCAGGATGTTCGACGGCTTGAGATCGCGGTGCAGAATGCCCGCGCGATGGGCACAGTCAATGGCCCGCGCCAGGACCGCCACCAGCAGTGTCGCCGAACGTGGATCTTGCGCTCGCCCGTCAATCCGCTGGGCCAGCGTCGCGCCGTGCACATACTCCATGGCGAACCACGGTCGGCTCCCCGCTTCGCCCACGTCAAAGACCTGCACGATGTTCGGATGCCGGAGCTGGGCCAGCGCCTCGGCCTCCTGCCGGAACCGTTGCCGCTGTGATTCGGTCAAGTCTGCCCCGTCAGGGGCCAGCTTCAGTGCCACGGTACGCCCCAGGCGCTTGTGTCGGGCGCGGTACACCACCCCGCTCGCCCCTCGTCCCAGCAGCGCCTCGATCTCGTAACCATCGATCTGGGGAAAGACGCCGCTGAGCACCGTATTGCGGGCATCGTAAAGCCGGGTCAGGGCCTGTTGCAGCAGCGTGGACGGGCGGGGGTCGGTGGAGACCGACGCCGCATCGCTCTCCCCGGGGCCGTTGGCTCCCCCCTCGGGCCGGGCCAGGTGGGCGGGCAACTGCCCGGCCAGACGCTGATCAAGCCAGTCGCGACATAGGGCACAAACCTCGATGTGACGGTTCAGTTCCTCTTCCTCGAGCCAGCCCAGCCGGTCGTCGAGCAGCCGTTCGAGTGCCTCGGGACCCGGGCAAAGTTTGTTCATTCCTCTCCCCCCTCCAGATGCCTGACTTCGTCGGCCAGCCGTTTTTGCACATTGCTGCGCGACTTGTAGACGTTGACCAGCGTGGTCTGCAGGGCGGCGGCCACCTGCGCGGGGGGCTGCCCTTCCAGCACCGTCCGCTGAAAGGCCTCCCAGGTCTTGGGGAGCACCTGCAGTCGGACCCGCTGCATCGCCAGCTCCAGCAACTCCCGCTCGTAGGTCTGCTGCAACTCCTGCACCAGGTCATCGCGGGCCTCGATCGAGTCGAGTCGAGCCGCAGCCGCCTCACCGGCCAGCACGTTTCCGCGCACGCTGCGAACCGTGTCGAGCCAGGCGTGCTGGGTGAGGGTCTTCAGCCAGGCGCGGAAGCTGCGGGATGGGTCGTACTCGAAGGTCTGCATCGCCCCCACCAGCTTGAGCAGCACCGACTGCATCACGTCGCTGGCATCGGCCGACTGCAGCCCCCAGTGCCGACACCACGCCAGGATCCGCGGCCCATACCGATCGACAAACTGCTGCCATGCCTCGGGGTCGTTTGGCATCCGCCGCAACCGCGATATCAGCGTGGGGTTGGTCTGATCTTCCAGGCGTGTGGGCATGACGCTCGATTGCTCGCGGCAGGGAAGGGGCCGCTGGCCTCCCCCCAGGAAACGGCTCTGGGGAATCATTCCGCATCGGCCCTCGCGGGGCAACCCCGCCCGCTCGAGGATCGCCGGGTCCACGCGACTCGGTCGCGGGCACACCAGGAGTTCTTGAGCCGCAAGACTC
>CAIUHT010000815.1 GCA_903898975.1 uncultured Planctomycetaceae bacterium | reverse complement strand
CGCCGCTGTCGATGTTTACTTAAAAAAAGTATGGGCGGGAGTGTCGCCTTCGAGAAATACGCTCCCTGGGGGGCGACCGGAAAGTGGCCAGCCCCCGGGCAGGCACCGGGTTCAGCCTACTCGTCCTTCGGCTGGCACCAGTTGAAGAAGTGAATCGGCCGCATGGGGTACGGGACATTCGCCTTGGCCGGGCCATCCTGCCAGGGGAACGTGAAGGCCAGGCACTTGCCGGTGGTCCGCTCGGCGATGTAGATCACCCCCGAGGCGAGGTTGACCCCCCCCTGGTTGTTGAGCTGGCCATCCCCGGTCGCCACGGCGAACTTCGGCTTGGCGTTGGGCGAAACGCCAAACGCCTTGGTCAGATCGAGCAGGTAGAACGAGGCGAACTGCGCCCCCTGGCGATTCAGGACGGCACCCCGCATCTGGCCGGTCAGGAAATCGATGATGAACACGGCATCAATCGGATCGACAAACCCCGCCGCCTGGTTTCCCACGGGGACCGTGAAGATCACAAAGTCCTGGTCGCGGTCCGAGTTGTCGGCGTAGGCCGGCTCGTGCGGCCACGCCCAGGCAATCATCAGTCCGACCATCAAACCCAAAGTCAGCCAAATCCAGCGGCTTTCCGCGCGGTGAGTCACGGCGAGAGTTCCTGTGGCATGCGAAGTGGGGGAGCATCGAGAGGAGTCGCCCAGCCCAGCGGATGGGAACCTGCCCCGATCGGTTGATCCTACCGTTCGGAAGAAACTGCGACTAGATCGGATTGCCAAACCCCAGGGCGCGTGGGTGACGTGAGCGAGCCGACTCGTCCGCCCCTGCGGCACAACTCGCCGCGTCGCTTCCCACCGCAGTCGAAGTGGTCGCCCCCCTCCAGGGCTCCCCCAGCGGGTTCGATCCCGCATGGTTGAGAACGGGAAATCGGATGGGTATTCTCCGACCAGCAAGTCCCCTTTTTCCAGGTGAGGTTCGAGTCGATGGCCACCAACGGATCACTGAATCGCAAGCTGCGGATGGCTCTGGTCGGCGGAGGCCTCGGAGCGTTCATCGGGCGGGTCCACGTCACCGCGGCGGTCCTCGACAATCGGGCCAGCCTCGTCGCCGGGGCGTTCTCTTCGAGCCCCGAAAAGTCCAAGGCGTCGGCTCCCGACTACGACGTCCCGCTCACCCGGGCCTACGGGTCGGTCGATGAGATGCTGGCGAAGGAGCGGGCTCTCCCCGCCGACCAGCGGATCGACTTCGTGACCGTCGCGACCCCGAACCACACCCACTTCCCCATTGCCAAGGCGGCACTGGAAGCCGGGTTCAACGTCGTCTGCGACAAGCCGCTCACCTTCGACCTGGCCCAGGCCGAACAGCTTCACGAACTGGTCAAGAAGAGCGGCGCGGTCTTCGCCGTGACGCACAACTACACCGGCTACCCGCTGGTCCGCCAGGCCCGGCAGATGATCCAGTCGGGAGAGCTGGGCGAGATTCAGGCGGTGCGGGCGTTCTATATTCAAGGCTGGCTCAGAAGCCGGCTGGAGTCGGAGGGGCAGAAGCAGGCCGCCTGGCGGACCGATCCGGCCAAGTCGGGAAGTGCTGGCTGCTTCGGCGACATCGCCACCCACGCCTACAACCTGGCCCGCTATATGACCGGGTTGCTGCCCGATCGGGTCTCGGCGAACCTGAAGGTGTTCGAGCCCGGCCGCGCTCTCGACGACTACGGCCACGCCGTGATCCGCTTCCAGGGAGGGGCCCTGGGAACTGTCACCGCCAGCCAGATCTCGCACGGGCGGGAGAATGACCTGTTCATCGAGATCGATGGCACGAAGGGGGCGCTCAGCTGGCGGCAGGAAGAGCCGAACGTCATGGTGGTGCGCCGCAATGGTCATCCGCATGCGCTGTACACGCGGGACCCGAACGCTCCGCACATGAACGACCTGGGGCGGGCCGCGTGCCGGTTGCCCTCGGGCCACCCCGAGGCGTTCTTCGAGGCGTTCGCGAACATCTACCGCTGTGCCTACGACGACATGGCCCGCCGGGCCGCCGGGGAGTCGTTCTCGCAGTTCGACACCGTGTATCCGAACGTGGCCGACGGCGTGGACGGGATGAATTTCATCCAGCAGTGCGTGGCCAGCAGTGCCCAGGATGGGGCGTGGTTGTCGCTCGCCCACCCCGCTCAGCGCCGCTAGGTCGAGTGGCCGGCTGACTTCCCGGCGGGCCGTTCGAGACCTCGCCCCGGTTCTCACTCCGCCCGGCTGAGTTCTCGCTTCCAGCCCGGTTTCGCCGACGTGAGTGCCCTCGATTTCCAGCGCGGCAGGTTCACCCTGGGGACCGCCGCGACGGTGCCGTGGGGTGTGCTCTTGGCTGGCCGACCGGTCGCCTGCGCGTCGCTGAAGTTTGTGTCGCCGTTCGGCTGAAATCTTCGCTTCCTCGAGGATCTCGCCGCGGCACGGCGTGCGGCGGGTTCGCTCCCCGGGCTGGTGACCAGCCTGAATCCAGCGGCGGTCGCTGCTACCATACGGCCGTCGCTGAGGCGTGGGGCAGGGGCTGGAATTGGCTGCCCCGACAACAGCAGCTGAGCATCGGGAGCAGCGGAACGCATGACACGGGCCATCGATTGGGGATTGCCAGCGGTTGCCTTGGCGCTGCCATTGGTGGCCTGGCTGGCGCTCCCCCGGCTGTTTCCTCCCCAGCCCCTCGAGCTGCCGCTGCTCACCTCCGCCACCCGGCCCAGTTACTCGCCCGGGCGATTCGAAAGACAGGTGCTGCAAGAGGCCAATGTCCCGCCCGACCCACAGCCGTTCATCACCCAGGTGCAGATCGCCGAGCTGAGCGGTCCGGGGCAGGCAGACCTGGTCGTGGTCGACGCCAAGCGGCAGCGGGTGGTCGCCTACGCTTTGCCCCTGGCGGCAGAGACTCAGCCCCGGGTGTTGGCGGAGGACTTGCCCGCCCCCGTGGCGACCGTGCCGGTCGATCTCGATCGCGATGGTGATCTCGACCTGGTGGTGGCCTTGCTCGGTGAACTCACTCCGGGTGACACGCTCTCGGGCGGCGTCTGCTGGATCGAGAACGACGGGGGGACCTGGCAGATCCGCGGACTGCTCAGCGCCATTCGTGCGGTCGCCGATGTTCAGGCGGGAGATCTCGATGGCGATGGAGACCCAGACCTCGCGGTGGCCGTGCTGGGGGATGGGCACGGGCAGGTCGTCTGGGTCGAGAACCTGGGCCCCGAGGGCTTCGAGGCCGATGTCCTGGCCGAGACCGCCGGCACCGCCAAGGTCGCCCTGTCCGACCTCGATGCCGATGGCGACCTCGACGTGGTTGCCCTGGGGACCCGTGAAGAGGTCGAAGTGCTCGCGTTCGAAAACCTGGGGGCCGGACGGTTTGAGCGGCATCGGCCCTGGTCGACCCTCGACCCAGCCCTCTGCCTGAACAGCCTGCACACCCATGATCTCGACCGCGATGGTCGGCCGGAACTGCTGGTCACGGCGGGGAGCCCTCCGCTTGGCGTGCCCCGCGCGACGCGACCGGGAGAGGGTTGCTTCCTGCTGTCTGTGGGAACGGATTGGACCGCCCGGCTCAAGCGGATCGCCGCGGTCTCGGGCGCCAGCGACTCGGCTGTCGCCGACTGGGATGCCGATGGCGATCTCGACGTGGTCGTGGTCTCGGGGGATGGAACTCCGGGAACGGCGACCGTGGTGCTCCTCGAAAACTCAGGGCAGGGGAGCTACCTGCAACAGACCATCGACCTTGAGCCCCGGCAGCGGGGCAATGTCTGGCTGGGTGACGTGACTGGAGATGGTCGGCCCGAGATCCTGTCGGGCGGGGTCTACCGCACGGGGCCGTTCACCAGCCCCGTGGGCTTGGTCATCTGGCACGACCGGGGAGAGGAGTAACCGCATGACCCGCTGGCGTCTGTGTTGGGGGCTGGTCATCCTGGCGGAACTCGCGCTCGCCGCGTGGACCGCGCAGGGATTGCGGGGCCGCATGCAGTTGCCTCCCTATCCGTGGACGGCGCATTTTGATTCGCGAACCGCGCGGGAGTTCAGCCACTTGCCCGAGGCGTCGGCCGGGGGGCAGTCGGCGGCGGGCTGGCGCGACGCCGCCGAGCGCTGCCTGGCCCTGGGGCACGCCGGCCCCGCCCTGGCCGCCGCCCAGCGGGCCTGGGCCCTCGATTCCCGCTCGCACGATGGAGGCCTGTTGCTGGCCTACAGCCAGGAGCAGCTGGGACAGTTGGGCCCCGCGCACGATCTGCTGGCTGAAGTCGCCGGTCGAGCCCGGGGTGACCTGGCCAGCCGAGCGTGGCACCGCCTGGGGCTGGTCGAACTGCAGCGCGGCGCCCAGGAAGAAGCCGCGGCGGCATTCACACAGGCGGGGGACCGGCATTGGCCCTCGGTCTATTATCGGGCCCGGTTGCTGCTGGAATCGGACAACCCCGGCGAGGCGGCCGCGCTGATTGCCACTCTGCGGGGGGCCCTGCGGAACGACCTCTACGCCGGCAGGTTGCAGGCCCGCCTGCACGATCGCCTGGGGCAGACCGACGCCCGGGATGCCTCCGAGGAAGAGCTCCGCTACTCGCGCCCCACGTTTGAACTCGACGCCTGGCAGGACCGCTGGCGGACGGTGCGCCGACGCGTGGGGCTCCAGCACGAACTGACGCTGGCGTTCGAAGAGCTTCGATCCGGCCGGTCCCGCGACCGGGCAGTGGCCCTGGGCCGCCGGTTCCTGGCGGACCCGCTCTGGATGCACGCTCCTCCCGAGCAACAGGAGGACCTGCTGGAACTGGTCGTCCTGGCTTCCGATCTTGAGACCGCACGCCAGTTGATCGAGCGGCAGGAAAAGCAATTCCTGCATCCCTCAGCCCGCCTGTGGCAGGCCAGAGGCGAGGTCAGTGATCAGGCGGGAGATCTCGAGTCGGGCTATGAGCAGATGCGCCGAGCGGTCGCCATCGACCCCAATCGGGGACAACTCCAGACGCGTCTCGCCATGATCGCAGGAAAACTGAAACGGACTGGCATCGAAAAGCTCGCACGCCGCAACTCGATGTTCGTGTCGGCCTTCGACATGCTGGTCAAGCGCGATATCGAAGGGGCCGGGCCGGCCCTGGGTGAAGTCGTCGCCGAAGATCCCGACTGGATCATGGCGCGGTTTTACCTCGCCGAGACGCTCCGGCTGCACGGCGACCTTGCCGATGCCAAGTCGACCTATCAGAAGTGCCTGGAATTGAACCCCCGCTTCCGTCCGGCTCAGAAAGCTCTCGACCGGCACTTTCGCGGCACCGAGTAGGCCCCGGTTTGCCGACCCCCAGCTGATTGGCTGCAAACGGGAGCGTCTCTTTCGCCGCAGCTTGTTCCCGGGCAAATGCCCGCTCGCACTCTTCACGAGCCTTGGTGACACACCACGGCGGCCTGG
>CAIUHT010000814.1 GCA_903898975.1 uncultured Planctomycetaceae bacterium | reverse complement strand
CTGGGGCTGGTGGTCGCCGTCGCCAAAGTCGATTTTGATCGCAACTTCCGCCCGCTGCTGGGAGCGCGAACGGCAGGCCTGCGCAGCCGCGCGTGGGTGGCAACGACCCCTGGGCCACGAACGGGTCCAGGAACCGGCGGTGAACACGCCGTGAAACTCGTGGCAAAACAGACCGTGCGACAGGCTGTGCCCGCTTGGGGCGGGTCCAGGCGAACTGGAGACGAGCGATGCTGACCGTGACGGGACCGGGTGGCCAGTTGTGCGACGGGATTTCCCGGCGGGAAGTGCTGCGGGTGGGAGGACTGTCGCTGGGGGGGCTGACGTTGCCCCTGTGGAACCTGGCGGAGTCGGCCCGGCTGCGGGGGGCCGAACGGGAGGCGGGGGCCCCGGGTGGCGGGACGGGTGGGGCGGGCGCGACGGGCAGGGGGGGCGGGACGGGCGAGGGGCGGTTGCCCGGGTTCGCGACGGCGGAGAATGTGATCTTCGTCTATCTGCAGGGAGCCCCCAGCCATATCGACCTTTGGGATCCGAAGCCCGAGGCCCCGGCGGAGATTCGGGGGGAATTCCGCGCGATCGAGACCGCGGTCCCCGGGGTGCGGGTGGGGGAAGTGCTGCCGCGGTTGGCCGAGCAGGCGGGGCACTACACGCTGGTGCGGAGCGTGGGGTGCAAGCCACCGGGGTTGCCCAATCATGGCTCGGCGATCTACATGCTGATGACCGGGCATGACCCGGGGAATTTCTCGCCCACGGGGTTGGCGGTTCCCCCGTCGCGCGAAGACTTGCCTGGAGTGGGGGCGGTGATCTCGCGGTTTCGCCCGGCGAGAGCGGGTGGAGTGAGCAATGTGGCGGTCTGTGGACCGACGAAAGAGGCGGCGGTGGTGGGGCTGGGGCAGGGGGCGGGTCTGTTGGGGGCCACCCATGATCCGCTGACGAATTACGAAGACCCGACGCGGCCGATCAACCTCGAGACCTTCTCGCTGGCGGGGGGGATGACGGTCGAGCGGTTGCAGCGGCGGGTGGAGCTGGAGCAGAGGCTGGCCGACCAGGCGTCGGGGGGTGCGCGGGGTCGGGCGTGGAGTGACCAGCGGCGGTTGGCACTGTCGCTGTTGCAGCAGAGCGCGACCATCGAGGCGTTCCGGCTGGAGCGCGAGTCGGTCGCCGTGCGGGCCCGCTATGGGTCGACGCGGTTTGGGCAGAGTTGCCTGCTGGCCCGGCGGCTGGTGGAGGCGGGGACGCGGTTCGTGCAGGTGACGTGGCCAGCGCGATCCGATGATGAACCGGCGGCAGGTCCCGATGGGTCGTGGGACACGCACCGCAACAATTTTCCGATGCTGCGCGACCATCGCTGCCCGGTGTTTGACGCGGGGCTGGCGGCACTGGTCGCCGATCTGCACGAGCGGGGCCTGCTGGCGCGGACCCTGGTGGTGGCGGTGGGGGAATTTGGGCGGTCGCCCAAGATTGGCGCGGCGACCACCAACAACGTCGGTCCGGGGGGACGCGATCACTGGCCCGACTGTTACACGGCACTGGTCGCCGGGGGGGGAGTACAGGGGGGCCGGGTGTACGGCGAGTCGGATCGGTTCGGGGCGTATCCGAAGTCGATCCCGGTGCATCCCTACGACCTGCTCTCGACACTGTTCCACGCCGTGGGAGTCGACCCCGGGACCGAATACCACGACACATTGAATCGCCCACGTCGACTGGTTGATCACGGGGGACCGTTGCTGGGGTTGTTTTAGGAACGGTTCGCAAGTTTGGCCAAGGCGTGTGTGTCCGGGCGTGATTACGTCTTGAACAGTCTGTGGGAGGACTTTTTCCCCAGGGGCTCCGTGGTGGCGACGCGGGAATTTCAAGCCTTGCGGCCAGGTGGTGAGCCTGGCAAGCAGGTGTCGCTGAAAAGGATTTTCACAGACGCGTGTGGCGCGTGTGGCGTTGAGCCATGTCCAGTAAGGGCGGCGCAACAATTCGTTGATGGACGACGCGGCTGCTGCAGAGGCAGGCAGCCCGTCAGGTCATACAGGCTTTCAACGCATTTGCGAGCGTTTCAGCGGCAATTCATCGATTCCCGGGATTTCAGTCCTTTACCCTCAAGCGGGGTTTGCTAAGGTAGATGTGTGAAAGTCGCAGGATCAACTGGTGGCGCATGAGGGCTGCGTGCTTGGGGGTCAGGTTCAATCCATGGATGATCATGAGACGTTTGATTTGGGGGTTGGTGGCGGCGGCGGTGCTGTTGCCATTCGTGGCGGGCTCGAAGGTTGAGTCGGGTCCGCGGCGGCGAGTTGCGGGCGAGTCGACCGGCGCGCCACTTGACCTGTCCCGAGCGGTCTGCCCGGTCTTGGGCGAGGCGGTGTCGGCCGAGCACTCGGCAATTCTGGACCGGGCTCGCGTTTATTTTTCGTCGGCAGAGGCGTTGGCCGAGTACCAGCGGCATCCGACCGAATACCTGGCGTTGTCGCGGGCTCAGTTGCTGGCGACAGGCCAGTTGCGGCAACAGGCGTGTGCCCTGACGGGTGCGCCGCTGCAGGGCTATTACTGGGTGACCGTCGCGGGAGCGGAGGTGCGGGTGGCGAATGCCAGCCTGCAGGAAGCCGCCCGGCGTCGGCCGCAGCCGGAACTGATGACCGAGGTCTTCGCGGGGCCGGGCTTCAAGGCGAGTTTTGCGATGACACCGGTCGCGGTCGCCCCGCAGCCGGTGGTGTTGAGCCGGGACATCGTGGAGTTCAGCGAGCAGATTCCCGAGACTGCCGAGACGGCTGAGGCGATGCAGAACGTGCTGGAGCGGTTGTCGGGGGCAATGGCCGCGGTGACGCGGAATTCGTCCCGGCTGCGTCCGCGCGAGGGATGGATTGGATTGGGGGCGTCGCTCTCCTCGACGGGGCGTCCAATGCTGGTGGCGGTGCTCTCGAAGGCCGAGGCGTCGAAGCTGCTGCCCGCCACACTGGATGGGTTTCCCGTGGAGGGAGTGGTGACGGGTGAGTTTTACGCGGGGGGGACCGAGGCCAGTGCTCCGGAAACGCCCGGCCCCAACGCCCCCGTGCGGTCGCAAGCGGCTCGGGGAACCGTGGCGAAGTACAACACCTCGCGGGTGTCCCGACTGGAGCGACCCGTGCCGATTGGAGTTTCGACCGGGGCCGATTACACCAACGCCGTCTGCACCAGTGGGACCATCGGCTGCCGCCTCGTTCGGCTCGATGCCGCGGGCAATCCCGTCTACTACGCCCTGGGGAACAACCACATCTTCGGGGGGCTGAACCAGGCACCGCTCGAATCGGAGATTCTGCAGCCGGGGTTGGCCGACTCGAGTTGCGTGGGCCCCGAGACGAACCTGATTGGCCGGCTCTCCCGTCGGCAATTGATCCAGTTTGGCGGCTTGCCCAATCGGATTGACGCGGCGTTGGCCCTGGTGACCCCCGAGACCATGGGCAACAGCACGCCCACCACCGGTTATGGCACTCCCCGCAGCCAGCACATCGCCCCGGTTGTGGGGCTGCTGACCCGCAAGTTTGGACGCACAACCGGCCAGACCACGGGACGGATCTCGCTGATCAACGCCTCGATCTACGTCAACTACGGCTCGGGCTCAGTGTACTTCACCGGCCAGACGCTGGTGTCGGTGCGGTCTCCCTCGACGGTCATGGGGCAGGGGGGCGACTCGGGCTCGCTGATGGTAACCGACTCCATCAACTCTCCGGTTGGCCTGTTGTTCGCGGTGAACTCGTCGGGGAGTGCCGCGATCTGCAATGACCTGCGGGAAGTCTTCACCGCCTTCGCCGATCTCAATCTGCGGGTCGACGGCGTCAACTGAGAGGATTTCGCCTGGCAGGCTGGCACTGGTCCGCAGGCACCGGTCCGCTGGTACTTGTCCGCGCTCGGTGAGCGGCCCGCGTTCGGCGGTCTGCGATCAGCAGCGTGCCGGCTGGGGCAGATCGATTGGGAGGCCGGGGCCTGGCGAATGTGACCGGCCCCGTGTCAGACAGCCGCTCGAGTTCGCGGAAGTCGAAGAGCGTGGCCTGGTGGCGGCTTGCGAATTAGTGAGCGGCCACCTGGCTGAGCGCTCCGAGCAGTGCGTCGATGGCGCTGGGGGGATGGGCCGCAGACAGGCTGATTCGCAGCCGGCTGGTGTTGCGGGGAACCGTCGGGGGGCGAATGGCGGCGACCAGTTGCCCCCGTTCGATCCAGCCCCGCGAGATCGCCCACAGCCGCTCGGGATCGGTGATCAAGACGGGGACAATCGGTCCCTGTGAGCCGGGCCAGCTGGGCAGCCCCAGCTTGCTCAGCCCCTCCCGCAACCGGTTCGACACGGTCCAGACCTGATCGGGCAGGTTGGGGTTGGCCTGCAGGAGTTCCACCGCGCGACTGGCGGCAGCGCACACCGCGGCGGGCAGCGCCGTCGAGTAGAT
>CAIUHT010000813.1 GCA_903898975.1 uncultured Planctomycetaceae bacterium | reverse complement strand
CGCGTGAATGCCGGGCGACCGCGGCCCGGGCCCACCGCAACGCCTCGTCCAGCATTCCTTCGCGGAGCGCGAATCTCGCGCTCGCCAGCAGCACGCCCAGGTCCCCCTCCCCGGCGGCCCGGGCCCGGGCCAGTGCCGCAGCTTCGTTTTGGGTGTCCCCCAATCCGGCATGGGCGCGGGCTCGCAGCAGTTCGACCCCGGCGCCCGCCCCGGCGGGAACGAGGGTGTCGAGCGCCGCCTGGGGCTGTTGCGTGTCGAGCAGGCACTCGGCGAATTCCTGCCAGACCTGCTCTCGATCGGCGGGCTGGGGGTCACGGGCCAGCGACTCGCGATAATGCGGGAGGGCTTCCTCGGGATGGCCACTGTCTTTTTGGATGAGCGCCAGCAGGCGGTCGGGACGGGGGTCGGCGGGAGTGCCGCGCGACAGTCGGCGGAGCGACTCAGCGGCCAGGTCGATCGCCCCCAGGTCATACGCGGCGGCGGCGAGCCAGCGATCGGCCGCCAGCGACGAGGGGTCTTTGCGGAGCGCCTCCTGTGCTGCCTGCACCGCCTCGGCGGGACGCTCGAGTCGCGAGTAGCACTCGGCCATCAGGGTGAACGCTCGCGCCGTCGTGGAGGGTTGACTGCCCGGTTCTTTCAGCAGTGGGAGCGCCTCGGCGGGCTTGCCACTGCGAAGCAGAATCGCCGCGGAGAGCAAGTCGGCTTCCGCTGAACTGTCGTCGCCACGGCGGCGCAATTCCCGCACGGCACTCCAGGTCGCCGAGATGTCGTTCGCTTCCAGTCGCTGCCAGGCGGCGTCCAAAATCTGCCGAGGCGATTCTCGGGGCCACCACCAAAAACCCACCAGACCCAGGGCGACCAGCAGCAGCGCAAGCCACCCCCAGTGCCGACCAGGCCGGCGGGCACCCGCTGTGGCGACCTCAGCCACTGCTGCCTGGGAGCCCGTCGTCGAAACTGACTCGCCGGCCGCAGCGCCACCCACCAACGTCCCACCCGGTGGAGGTGTGGAGAGCGGGGCATCGCTTGAGGAAGAGGCGGGGGAAGTGGGGGTCGGAGACATCAATTCGCAGGGAAGAGCAGACGCCGGTCAAGCCAGCGTCGCGACTTGGCCCAAACCAAATCACGAGCGTAGAACCGGTTGCGAAAGTTTACCTGCCGTGCGGGTCGCAACGAAACCTCTGTGATAACACAGAGAGCCGGGAAGCAACCGGGCGACAGCCCCCAAAAAATCGGTGGTGGATTCTCCCCTTCTCTTCGCTTGGACACCGGTATAATAGACGCTGGTACGGACTTCGGCTGGGGCAGTGAAGTCCAGAGCGTGCGCGGGGGAGTTTGACCATGCAACGGCTGTTGCGACGGTTGTCGGTGGTGTGCGGTGGTGTGCTGGGCCTGACGGGAGCGTCGGCCCTGGCGTGGCAGATTGACGGGCTGCCCGACTTGGGGCATGCCCCCGCCGTGGTCGGCTCTTTGCCCGACACCACCTTTGCGGGGCTGGCCCCCAGTCCGACGGGGATTGGTCCCCGCCTCGACGGGGGACTGCCACTCGGTCATGCCCCCGGCGTGGGCCTGGGTGGGCTCGATGGCTACGACCTCCCGTTCAATCGCCCCACCCCCAGTCTGCTGGGGAGTGGAGCAATCGACTCTCAGGCCGGCCAGGTTTTGGCCCAGGGGCGAGGAGGCCGCGGCGGTGGCGGCGGTGGTGGTGGTGGTGGTGCCCCCCCTGCGGGTGGTGGCGGGGGCGGTGGACGCAGTCCCGCTGGTGGCGGCGGGGGTGGCATGGGCGCCCCTCCGCGTGGCGGCGGCGGGGGTGGCGGCGGCATGGGTGCTCCGCCGCGCGGTGGGGGTGGCGGTGGGTTTGGCGGAGCCCCCCGAGGTGGTGCCCCAGCCGGAGGGGGCTTCAGTCCTCCGCAACGAGGTGGCGGGGCCCCCGCGGGCGGATTCGGAGGTGGCGGTGCACCGCGAGGCGGCCGCAACAATCCCGGCATGGCTCCGGGAGGGTTGGGCGCTCCCGGCCTGGGTGGGCCCGGTGGAGGACGCGGTGCTCCGGTGGCCCCGCCCCAGCCCCGCAACAATCCGCCGCGGAACAACCCGCCGTCAGGCAATCCTCTGCCGCCCCGCGTGCCTCAACCCGCACCTGCCGCCCCCCCGGCGGGTCGCGCCGGTGCGGGTCGCGGTGCGCCCCCCGCCCCAGCGCCTCGCGCTGGTTCCAGCCCGACCTTCCCGGGAGGCGCCCTGCCAGGTGGCGGTGCGCCCGGTGGATTGGGAGGCGTTCTGCCTGGCAATGATCCGGCAGGTATTGGCCGCCGGGGAGGGAACCCGGGGCGCGTCCCGCGCAATCAGCCTCCCGCCGCTCTACCTCCCACCGCGCCGCCGGCCACAGCCGGACGACCGGGGGGGGTTCCCGCCCCTTCGGCTCCTCCACCTGTGGGTCGGCCCGCCACTCCGGTAGCGCCCCAGCCTCCCGTGGTGAATACCCCGCCGCGGGTTAATCCCCCCGGGGGCGGAGGAAACCCCAACCCGGTGCCGGCGCCCAGTCGGCCCGGTCTGAATCAGCCTGGTCTGAATCAGCCGGGGGGCAATCGGATTGGTGGAGTGCCGGGAGCGAACCCGGGGGTGAACGCGCCTCCCTCGAATCCAGTTCCGACTCCGTCGCTGCCGGGGCGAACCCCTGGTGGCCCCCGAGGCAACCCGGGTAAGGTTGCGGGCTCAGACCGTCGGCCGGGAATCGTTCCCCCCACCGCGCCGCCTGCCTCGGCAACGCCTCCGGTTGTGGGAGGAGGGCGACCCGGAGTGGGCGAGCAGCCGTCCCGCACTCCCGACCGGCCGAATGCCCCTGCGGGCGGGGTCGAGTCGCCCATTGGGAAGTTGCCTGGGGTGAATCCGCCACCCGCTGTGGGCGGGCCGGCTGTTGGGGGGCCGGTGGGGCGTGAGCCGCGTGAGCGGCCCAATCGACCTGGCAACCCCGCAACGAACCCACCGCGATTGTCGCCTCCCGCCGTGGGGGGCACCGGGGCCGCTGGCGGTCAACCCGGTGCCGGCGCGGCCGGACGTCCGGGCGGCGGTGCCGCTGCAGCCGGAGCGGCACCTCGCGAGAGTGTCGCCGACCGCATTGCGAGGATCCGCGCCGAGCGCGACCAACGGCGCGACAATTCGTTCACGGGGCGGTTCGGGCGGAATCCCACCGACCCGCAGGCTGGTCCCGCGAGCCCCGTTCCAGGTGGAAAGCCCGCCGAAGCGGGCATGGCCGGGACTCCTGCGGGCAAAACTCCCGGTTTGGGGACAGTCACCACGCTTCCTGAACGCCGCAATCCCGACGGTCGGCCCGATCGAGGTCCGGGGCAAGGTCCGGGCCAAGGTCCGGGCCAGCGACCGGGCGACCGGCCGGGGCCAGAGGCTGGCAATCCCGCCGTGGTCGGAACCAACCCCGGTGGCACTCCCGCCGTGGGAGCGACCCCTCCCGGGCAATCGCCCGGAGCCGAGGCCGGTGCGGTCGCAGGTTCACCCCGCAACCCACGCCCCGGAGACGCGCGCCCTGGCGACGCACGCCCCCGCGACCCAGGCCCCGGTGCAGGCCGAGGCCCTCGGGGGGACCGGCAACCGGGCGACATGCAGGCCGGACCGGCGCTGGGTGGCCAGCCTGCGCGTGTCCCCAATTCTCCCGCCGCCCGCGCTGACGCTGCGCAGCGTGCCGAGGAACTGCTGGCCCGCCGCGAGTCACGGAAGGTGGCGGGTGCCGAGCCGGGACAACGCGGGGGCTTCGCCGACCGAGGCCTGAAAATCCGCGGGCAATCTCCGCGTGAGGGGGAGGACCAGTTGGCCCGCAACCCAGGCGACTTCCGCAAGTTGCCCATCGACCTCGAGCGGCCAGGGCGCGACCCGGGGGGACGTGACCGGCCCAACCGAGTCACCCCGGGCCCGAACGATCGCCCAATCGCCGGGGGCAATCGCCCCGGGCCGGTCGACGCTAACGGTGTGCGGCCCTCCGAGAACACGCTGCTGCGTCGGGTCAGCCGGGACGTGGGGCGGGAATTCCGACAACGTCTCCCCGCCGTCGTTCCACCCGCCGCTCCGGTCAATCCGGCAGCGGTCGCCCGTCACGCCCAAGGTCATCATCACAACCATGGCCCCTGGCGAAATGGCTACCGGGGCCCTGGTTGGGGCGGAACCTCACTGTTCCTTGGCTTCAGTTCGCCCAACTACCTCTGGCCAGGCTCGACATGGGGTGGGTCCCTCGGCTGGGGGGGTGGCTACGGAGGCTGGGGAGGTGACTGGGCTGGTGACTGGGGCTGGGGTTACCGCTGGCGATATGCGTATTCCCCCTGGGGCTCCTATGTGCGGCCGGGCCGGTTTGGCTGGAACACCATTGGCTGGGGAGGCTACGGGTGGAACAACTGGGACGGGTACGCCTCCAGTTGGTACACCCCGCCACCCCGGCTCTTCTGGCGGCGGTATCGTCCCCTCACCGTCGCGCCGGTCTACTGTTCTTTGGGCTATGGCAATCTGGGCTTCGGCCTCGCCTGGTCGAGTTTGCCTTGGCTGATGAACTGGGGAATCGACAATTGGTCGACCCCGGCGCCGCAGGTGCTGTACTCCCCCGGTTACGTCTACGACTACAACCCCGACTGCAACTACAGCGTCTACACGACCGACTGGAACTATGCGGCGATCGCGCCGCAGGGCACCACCACGTTTGTCGAACCGCAGATCATCGAGCTGGAAGCGCCCCTGCAGGTCGACCCGGGGGTCAATGGGTTTCCCCAGGGGCAGGCCGCTCCCGCGCTGGGCCCCCGGCAACCGATTGGTCCCGCCGGAGAGCCCGCCCCAGTGGCTCCTCCCGCGCCATTGACCCCGGCACCGCAGAATGGAGCCGGCGTGCCCGCGACCCCCGCTCCGCCAGAGCCGGGCATCCCAGCCGACGCGCCGCGTGACGAATTTGGAGGACTGCGTCCCTCGCCCCCGGAATTGCCAACTGACGATGTGACTGAAGCGACGGCGATCACGCCGATCGTCCCCGGCGGGCGGCCCGCAGGGGTTCCGCCGCAACAGCCGATTGGACCGGCGGTGGAAGGAAGACCGGCGACCGACTTGCCCGCCAGCGATGCGGCGGAGATGCCCACCGACGAAACGGGGCCGAAGTTGACGGCTCCTGACGCAACCGGTGCCGTGCTGGCCGAACCCAATCCTGCCCAGCCCGCGCTGTCGCAACCCGATGACGACGAAGACCGCGAGAGTGCGCGAGTCTTCGCCGACAAGGGGGAGCAGGACTTCAAGGGGGGGAACTACAAGGGGGCAGTCTACTCGTGGAAGCACGCGCTGGTCGATGACCCCGAGAATGGCGTGCTGGTGCTGATGTTCTCGCAGGCCTTGCTGGCCACTGGTGAGTACGCTCAGTCGGCGGGAGCGGTGCAGCAGGGAGTGCAACTCCTGCCCAGCGACCAGTGGGGTGTGGTGATTGAAAATTTCCGCGAACTCTACGGCAAAGCGGGTGACTACAGCGAGCAGATCAAGTCGCTCGAAAAGGCGATGAAAGAGAAGCCCGAAGATCCCGCCCTGCGGTTCCTGGCGGGGTACCACTACCTCTACCTGGGCTATCCCAAGCAGGCGATCGACCAGTTCGACCGCGTGTTGAAGGCGGCTCCCCGCGACCAGATCGCCAAGAAGCTCCGCGAGGCGGCGACCGCCAAGCTCAAGGAAGCCGAGGAGAAAGCCTCCAGCGATGCTCCGCCCAAACCGGGCGAAGCGACCCCGTAACCACAGGCCGCATCCGTCGGTGGATGACGTCAGGCCAGCTCACTGCAGGCCAGATCTCG
>CAIUHT010000812.1 GCA_903898975.1 uncultured Planctomycetaceae bacterium | reverse complement strand
CACCACCAGCAGCAGCAGCGGCAGAGACCCCAGCACATCGACGCCCCCTCGCTGCGGATACCACAGCTGGGCTCCCAGCACGATCGCGGCGGTCTGGGGAATGAGTTCGGCCAGGGTCTTTCCTCGGGGCCAGACCGAGAGCACCGCCAGCAGGATGAGAAAGCTCACGAGCACGGGGAGTCGCCAGGCCTCGCCCAGCAGACCCCAGACACTCTGGCGGTCGGGCTCTTCCCAGATACTCAGCCGGGTCCAGTGCACATAACCGAGCGTGTTCTCGATCAGTTCATTGGCCGACTGCGACACGAGCGCCAGCGTCGCCACCACCAGGACGGTGGTCACGATCACCGCCCCGGCGAATCGCCAGCCCCCCTTGCGGCCATAAAACCCGGCCCACAGCGGCAAGAGGAACGCAGGGAAAAACACCATGCCGGAGGCCAAGCCCAGCAGACAGCCCGAGGCGATGGGCGAGCGGTACAGGGCAATTGCCCCCACCACGAGAGCTGCGGGGAGCACCTGCTGCACCATTCCGAGGTCGTACGCGGTGCAGGGGAGCAACATGTACAGGGCTCCCATGGCGAAGCCGACGTCGGCGTCGGCGTAAATCCGCCGGCCAATTTGTGACAGCCCGACCAGCACTGCCAGGTGCGAAAGAATAGCCAGCCCGCGAATCACCCAGGTCTCGACTTCGCCCAAGCGCGAACTCGAGGGGGAATCTGCCGCCATCCGCCGGGAAATCTCTCCCACCGCCCGCTTGACCAGCGCGGTGGTCGGGCCGGGGGTGGGTGGGGCGGGGGGGGTCGGAGAGAGGCTGCTCTCGGGGGCGGAATCTCCGGCCAGGGGTCCCGGCAGCAGCGTGGGGTCTTCGATGGCGGGGAGGGTTTCGCGTGAATCGGGCCAGACGCGATGGAGGGACGATGTTCCCAGAGCGACCGACGGGGCGAGCACGTCGACCGTTTCCTGCTGCAGCGGCTCGGTGAACAGCTTGGTCGTCAGAAAGACCATGGTCGCCGCACAGAGGAAATTCATCCCGGCGGCGTTCATGTTCTGCTCGAGGCGGGGCCGGCGGACGATCAGCCCGTCGGAGAGGGCGCGCAGCAGGGCCAGGGCCGAGCCCACAAACAGCCAGATATTTCCCCACAGCACCAGCGAGTCGTCGGGCTGCTTGAGGAGCAACACCCCGGGGGAGAGCCCCAGCAACAGCAGCAGATCGAGGTTGCGAATCGACCAGACCCGGCTGAATTTGAAGTACACTGCCAAAACCAGCAGGAACGACAAATACAACCAGGTGGCGTCATCGAGCGTGAAGCCAGCCAGGATGCGTTGCATGTCAGTATTTGACCGATCTTGCCACAGGCGGACCCAGCCCGGAGGCGGGGGCGCAGTGGCAGACAGTCAGCGTCACCACCAGCGGGAGTCACCAGACCGGGACCCGCTGCGAAGGGGTGGCGCAGAGAAAGGAAGTTGGACCCACGAACAACTGAGCCGGAACCGGCGAACCCAGCCACGAGAGCCGGTTCTGGCAGATCGACATTATAAGAAGTGACCGCCCCCCCCTCCAGCAAATCACCGCTTACCAGGAGACATCCCAGCCAAATCCGGAGGGGGGACGCATCGACAGACGAGATTTGTTCAGACAATCTCCGAGGGAGTCGCATGGGGACTGAAGGATGCAAAAACCTTCGGGCTCCAACCGGTTTTTGGCATTGACTCCTCAATTCACCAGACCACAATACCTATATACATGTTCCCAACGTGGATTCCCTT
>CAIUHT010000811.1 GCA_903898975.1 uncultured Planctomycetaceae bacterium | reverse complement strand
TGTCTCCGACTTCGAATACTCCCACTCGGGCCTGCCCCTCCAGCACGGTCTGCAGTCGCTTCATCACCGACTGAACAGCCTGATCTGCCGTAACTTCACCCTGCCCGTTGCGCTGAGTCAGTTCCTGACGCAATAGCTCCAGCGCCTGCTGCAACTCCTTGGGCGTTTCTTCGCCATCAGTCACGATGGTGATGGTGCCCGTCGTGGTGGTTGTAGTTTTCGTGTGGGGGGCCTGGTCTTTTTCCACCACCTTGGGCTGTTCTCCCGTAGCCGCTGTGGGTTGATCGGCAGGCGGCTCGGCGCGGATTCCCACGACCTCGAGAGCCCCCGACTCTGCGGTCGGCTCGAGGATCAACACGGCGCGAAACTCTGTGCCGGGCTGCTCGGGAAGCGGGACCTCGGGAGGGCGATCTTCCGCTAACAGAGTGCCTCCCAGAATCGCCCAGAGGCCCAACAAGCACAGGATGGTCGTCATTTCAAAAGCCGCCTCGGAGTGTCTGAATCTGGAGCACGGGAACTGTGGCAGCACATTCAGCATGACCTCGAAGTGCACTAAACTGTCCCCACAGCAGCCCCTCCCATCTCCTCCGCAGAATTAAGTCAAGAGAGAGGGGAACGCAACCCCGATTCGAAGGCTGCTACCTGACTAATTGGTTCATCCGTTTCATTTCCGGCCAATTCCGTCGGCCCCGTGTAGGGAAACCTGGCGGCGACCAGTTACACGCCTGGCTTCGGTTCAGGCGCACACAAAGCGGCAACGCCTCAACAGCCAGTGAACAAGTCACCAGAACGCATGAGAGGGACTGAGCCGCACGACCTTACCCTCCCGGCAGTCGCAGATCTCCTGCCTTGAGACAAATCGGGCACTCTGGAGGACTATTCATCATTGAGCTAGCGTCTGGTGATCGCTGCGTTTGTTTTCCACATCCAATCAAGGGAGACGACTTCAAAGGCGATTTCAATTCCTCTTGCGGGAAATGCGGGTCTGGAGATAATTCGCCTCCGTTCCGCAGCCCGTCTCGCGCGGCGATGAACGGGTCAGCCGGTCCCCTGAATGAGGCCACACGGATGTGGTGTGATCAGTGTCAGTGTGACGTGAAAACTGTCGCCAGTCCCTTGGGCGGGCCGACCTGCTGCATTCGTTGCGGCCGGGAGTTAGGGACGAACATGGCGCCGCCAGGGGGCGGACCGCGTCCAGATCACCCGACTACCTCGGCCCCCCGCCGCCCCGATGCTCGCGATCTTCTCGATCGCTGGTCACGAACCGACACTCCGTCGGGGCAGCCTTCCCAAGGACAGGCTCCGGCCATACCGAGCCCCATCAACTCCAGCCCGGTCCAGTCGACTCCCGCATCCCCGCAGCAGTCCAGCCAGGTTCCCGTTCAGCGAGTTCCGACCAGCCGACACGACTCTGGAGTTGCCGATTCTCCGGCGATTGGATCGGGAAACTGGCCCGCAGCGTCCACCCCCACAGCGGTTCGCTTTGACGCGCCTCACGCCGCCACCCCCAGCCCCCCGGGGTGGGTGGCCACCCCTGAGGGCACCCCCTCGCCCCCTGGAGTGTCAGGGCGCCCGTCGATGCACTCCATGGAGGGGCCGGGACCACAGCGAACACGCGATAGTCATTGGCAGCAACCGCACGCAGCCCATCCGGCAGTCCCCCCTCCTCATTTCACGGCGTCTGAGGTCACTTCACCCGCCACAACCTCTTCCGGTTTATGGGCCGGCCAGATCATTTCCCTCATGGGAGTCATGGGGCTGATCCTGGGGGTCCTGCTGCTGCTCTACACTCATTTCCTGGCTGCTCAACGGGACGCGTTGCTGGCACCAGGCTGGGTGATCGCCGCAGTTTCCCAGTTGTTCCTGCTGCTGGGGGTGGTGATGAACATCTCCGCGGGATTGAACCAAACCAATCGGGAGGTCGCCTGGCGAGTGACCGCCCTGACGGAGCGTTTGCACCGGATCGAGACCGGCGGCCCACCATCCGCTTCGAACTGACGTCCCCGGTTGACCGATCGGTCGCGGCCACGTCGGAGCTTTACGACCGCCAGCGTCCGCTGCCGACAGAAGCTTCCCGGTGAATCTGAACAAGTGAACTTCGGTTGGGAGCCCTACCCGATCCAACCCCGACCCGAGTGGGATGCTTGCAGCGCATTGTAAAAACAGGAAATCGTTCTTCGTGGTCGGCAAAACGATCTGTTCGCAAGCGGAGGACCAAGATATTTAAAAGCTCGTTGGCTGCGATTGGGCTCGGGACCGGCTGAAGCACTGTCCGAGGAACCATTCCAGTCCACAACGGTTGTCCTAAAGAGAATCCCCCGGTGGCTCTCCTCCCGGGGTCGGAACATACCTCACCCAAGTGCCACATGGCTCACTCCATGTTGCCGCCGCCCGGATCCTTCCCGATGTCCCGATTCGCTTCCGTCGTAACGCTGCTGTTACTGGCGCTGTGGTCGAACGGCTGCATGCACCGCCGGGTCACCATCCGATCAGATCCCCCCGGTGCCCTCGTGCTGGTGGACGGTGAAGAAATCGGCACCACCCCGGTGGGGTTCGACTACACCTACTATGGCACTCGGAACATCACGCTGATCAAAGACGGCTATCAGACGCGGACCTTTCCGCTTGAACTGTCGACTCCTTGGTACCAGGTCTTCCCCCTCGATTTCGTGAGTGACAATTTCGCGGGGCGTAAGATCAACGATTGGCGTGACGCCACTTATGCGCTCGAACCAGAGGTGTTGGTTCCAACCGAGCAGCTTCGCGACCGGGCGAATTCGTTCCGCTCAGACGCGCTCCGTCCGAGTATCGCCCCCGGATATGGGACCCTGCCCTGAACCCCTCGGCGAGCACCCCTCCTGGCAAATCATACCGGTTGAGCCCACCCGGACATTGGGCGGGCGATTTCAGCCCCAACCCCAATCCAGCCCAGGACGGACAAACTGCTAACCTGGAGCTGCGAGAGCACTCACCGAGGGTGGATCTCTAAGTCGATGCTCCAGGCAGCCGTTCGCGACCCCACTCACGGGCGAGCTCCACCAGTACGTCAGCAGCCCGTTGGATCTCTTCGATGCAGGTCCACTCGAGCGGCGAGTGAGGGTTATGCTCGCCGGTTGAGAGGTTGGGAGTGGGCAATCCCAGTTCGGTCAGTCGAGAGCCGTCGGTCCCTCCCCGAATGATCGACAAGCGAGGCTCCAGCCCACACGCCCTCATCGCGGTGACCGCCTTGGGAACCGCACGAGGCTCACGCGCCAGCCCATCGCGCATGTTGCGGTATTGCGTTCGCACCTCGACCTCGATTCGAGCACGCGGGTGTCGGGTCTCGACGTCGCGGGCCAGGCTGTGCAACCCGGCGGCGAAACGCTCGAGATTGGTCGTCTCGAAGTCGCGGAGCAGAATGCGTACCTGTGCTTCGGCTACCCCCCCCTCGATCTGATAGGGATGCAGAAAACCTTCACGGTCCCGGGTGTTCTCGGGGCTGCCGAACTCGGCCGCGAGCCGGGTCAGAAATTCGGCGAGAATCCGAATCGCGTTCACCATCTTTCCGTAGCCGATCGAGGGGTGAATGTTGATCCCCGTGACACGAACCACCGCGAGATCGGCAGAGAAGGTCTCGTTATCGATCACCCCTTCTCCGTCTCCATCGAGTGTGTAAGCACAGACGACACCCAGCGCGGGAATATCAAGATGATCCACCCCGTGCCCGATCTCCTCGTCGCAGGTGAAGACCAGCTTAATCGGACCGTGCACAACGTCAGGATGAGCGCAGAGATACTCCGCGGCCTGCATGATCGCCGCGACCCCCGCCTTATCGTCCGCCCCCAGTAGAGTTGTCCCGTCGGTGGTGACGATCGTTTTTCCCAGGAGTTCGCGCAGCCTGGGGTTGTCGGTCACTCGGATGACCCGCTCGGGACTCGCCGGGAGGACCAGGTCCTGCCCCGCATAGTTCCGGTGGACCTGAGGCTTGACCCCCGCCCCACTCGTTTCTGGCGACGTGTCAACGTGGGCGACCCAGGCGATCGCCGGCGTGGGCAGCGACGAATTGCCGGGAATTGTGGCGACCACGACTCCGTGAGGAGACAGTGTGACATCAGAGAGTCCCAGCAGTCGGCATTCGTCGACGAGCAACCGACAGAGGTCCAGTTGCTTGGCCGTCGAGGGAACCTCACCGGTTCCCTCAGCCGACTGAGTGTCAATCCGCACATAACGAAGGAAGCGATCCAGCAGCGACATCGAATTCTCGCGGAAGGGTTCGGGTCAATTGGCCGCAGTCCGAGTTCCGGGACCTGCCGTCATTGTCAAGAGACGGAACAACTGCAACGTATCAGCATGGCAATGAATCAACCTGGCAACTTGCCAGTCGCAGAACGGCGTTGGCGGAATGTCCACAACCAGTAGAACACCAGCCCGGCACCGATCAACAGCAGCACATTCAGGCTTTGCTTCCAGTTGTCCCAGAGATTCCAAAAGAAGACAGCGGCGTAGGCCAACAACAGCAGGGCGGGAGTGAGCGGATAACCCCAAGTCCGGTAGGGACGAGCCAAGTCGGGGCGTTTCCATCGCAAGATGTAGACTGCTCCCACGGTGAGGGAATAGAAGATCAGCCCCGCCAGGATCACGGAGTCTGTCAGCCCATCGAATGCCTTCTTGGGTTCACCACTGGTGGCGTAAAAATATCGCATCAGCAGAACCGTCCACACCGCCTGCACCACGATGGCATTGGCTGGTGTCTGGTGGGTGTCGTGAACCCGGCACAGGGACTCGGGGATCAACCGGTCGCGGGCCATCGCGAGGTAAATCCGGGGACCCGTCAACATGTTTGAATTGACCGCTCCAAATGTGGAGATCATCACGCCCAAGGCGGCCAGCTTCATCCCCATCGAGCCGAAGAGCTTCTCAAACACATCGGCAGCGATCGTCTCCGAGGCCGCCACCTTGGCCATCGGGAGGGTCAGGTGATAACTGAGATTAGCCCCCGTGTAGACCA
>CAIUHT010000810.1 GCA_903898975.1 uncultured Planctomycetaceae bacterium | reverse complement strand
TTTGCCCCGGGCCAGCAGTTCGGCCTGATGCCGTTCGAAGTCGAGGTCCCGGGCACGGGTTTGTGGTTCGGGCACCGCGCCGAGGGCGTTTGTCAGCCACGAGCCCAGCGGCTGGTCCGACGCGTTGGCCGGGGAGACGGGTTCTGCGGACTCGAGCTGGGCGAACAACGAGTCAAACTCCCCTGCGGCGGGCGGAGGGGCAGGGCGTTCCGGGGATTGACCCGGATCGCGGGGATCGCGCGACATGGTCAGCACTCCAGGGAAACAGGGGGAACAAAGGTGTGCGGAGAGAGGGCGCGGGCTACAGATCGCTGCTGGGGCGTTCCGGGCCGGGCTGGTAGATCACGTCGAAGACACCCCCCTCGGCGAAGAACTTGCCCTGCGCCTCGTCCCAGCTGGCCGCGACATCGGTGATCCGGATCAAGTCGATGGCGGGGAACTGGGCCCGGTGCTGCTCCATGATCTCGGGGTTGTTGGGGCGGTAGTGATTGCGGGCGATGATCTGCTGAGCCGGGGCGGAGTAGAGGAATTGCAGATACGCCTCGGCGACCTCCCGGGTCTGGCGGCGATCGACGACCGCATCGACGAGAGCGACATGCGGCTCGGCGAGGAAACTGGTGGTGGGGTAGACCAATTCGAGCTCACCACCCGACTCGCGGATCTCGAGCTGCGCCTCGCTTTCCCAGGTCAGGTGCACGTCACCAATCCCCTTTTGGGCGAAGGTGGTGGTCGAGCCCCGGGCCCCGGTGTCGAGCACGGGGATGCGGGAGTAGAGGCGGGTGACGAAATCGCGGGCAGCTTCTTCGTCTCCACCCCCCTTGATCACACTCCCCCACGCGGCGAGGAACGCGAGCTTGCCATTGCCCGACGTCTTGGGGTTCGGGGCGATGATGCTGATGTTGCCGCGAACAAGATCGGGCCAGTCGCGGACGTTCTTCGGGTTTCCCTTGCGGACCACGAACACGATGGTGGAGTGATAGGGAAGGCTGCGGTGAGGCAGGCGGTCTTCCCAGCCCGGGGTGATCAGGCCTTTCTTGCGGATGGCATCGGTGTCGGTCCAGAGGGCGAGGGAGACGACATCGGCCTCGAGACCATCGATGACGGCTCGAGCCTGGCTCCCCGAGGCCCCGTGGGATTGGCGGATTTCGAGGGTCCCGGGGTGCTCGGCGGTCCACGCCTGGGTGAACGCCTCATTGAGCTCGCGATAGAGTTCGCGAGTGGGGTCGTAAGAGGCGTTGAGCAGCGAGACGGACGGGCCAGGCTGGGCGGAGGGGGCGTCGTTGGCGCAGCCCGAGAAGAGGGAAGCGACAAGAGCAATCGTCAAAGTCAGTCGAAGACCCACGTGTGTGGCAACCGACAAGAAATTAACCACGACCTTGTGGGTGGTATTTTGTGCGAACGAATTGGCCATGGAGGGGGACCGGTGTGGGGGAGACGAGAGTTCAGATTCCCTCGCCGAGTGCGAACTCGGAAGAGAAAACCTCGGCGTGAGTGACGAGTGCCTGCTCTTGAAGACTGGCGAGTGTCGCCTGGTCCATCAGCCGCGAAACGTAATTGCGGATGTCGAGGAGGACGCGTCGAAAACGACAGCGACCTTCCTGTGAGCACGCCTCGTAGTGCGAGGTAGAGACACAGGGGATAGGTGCCAGGATGCCGTCAAAATGGCGGACAACCTGCCCGAGAGTGATCTCGGTGGCTGGTTTGGCGAGCAGGAAGCCCCCATCCCGGCCGGGCACGCTTTCAACCCAACCCCGCGCCTTGAGGTCGAGCATGATCTGCTCGAGGAAGCGACGGGGAATGTCGTTGATCTCCGCGATTTCGCGAACCGAAATCGGGGTTCGATCACGACTGCTCACCAAGGTCATCAAGGCACGCAGTGCGTAATCGGATTTCCTGGACAGTTTCATCGGATTGTGACCGGTAGGAACTGAAATCAATCACGACAGGACCAGTGATATATGAACTCGCTTCGGCTG
>CAIUHT010000809.1 GCA_903898975.1 uncultured Planctomycetaceae bacterium | reverse complement strand
TGTGTTCAACCAGGTAGTTCTCGATGGATTTCACCAGGTGCTTCACGCTCCGGAACGTTCCGCGACGAATTCTCTTCGTCGTGATTTCGGCGAAAAATCGCTCGACCATATTCAGCCATAAGGCACTCGTGGGCGTGAAGTGGACGTGGTAACGCGGGTGCCTCGCAAACCACCTTTGGACCGCCAGCGTTTTGTGGGTGGCATAGTTATCCATAATCACGTGGATGGTGACGCCGTCTTCCTCGGGAATCGCCTCGTCGATGGTTTTCAGAAATCTCAGGAACTCTTGGTGGCGGTGGCGGCTCAAGCACTGCCAGATCACTTCACCGCGCAAAGAAAAGGGTCAGGTCTCATAGTCCGGAATCAAGCACAGGGGCCACCCGCCCCAACGCCCATCAGGCCTCATCCCCCGACCGCGAATTCGACCCGCATCGTGCGTTCCCTGTAGGGGAACTCTATCTTAGCCCCAGGTAGCTACCGCAGGTGGATACCTGGGGTAACCGCCCCGTGCGGAACCAATCCTGAAGGGATTCCCTATTTTTCGGAAATGCACCTCCGCGTTCCCTTACCTCGAATCAGCCAACCACCTCGTCCCCGGTAGTGGCCCCCGCCCAACCTACGGCAAAGGCGGCAGGCCCAGTTCCTTCAAAAACTTGTTGTGCTTCGCGGTCGCCTTCCGGATCTCCTCGTCAATCGCCACCAGCTCGCGATGCGTGGCGGCGAGGTCGATTTCCTCCTCTCCCAGCGCCGTCGTGATGTGGCGTGAGATATTCAAATTGATATCGTTCTCTTCAATCCCTTCCCTCTCCCGAGAAACCCACCGCGCTAAACACGATTGACTTCGTCGCGGCGGAGGGCCCAAGGGCGAGGGAACAACCAGCGGTCGTCTTTGGTCTGATCCCTACCCCCCCCGTCCACTCCGGGGCGCCTTTGGGGTGAGTCCTGGCGACCGCAAACGAATCCAAATGGGGCTTCCGGCCCATTGGGCAGAAGGACTTGGCGGACCAGGATGAACGCGACAACGAGAGATCTGGACGAGGCCGTGAAGGCATTGCGATCAGTCGGCGCACAAGCCTCGCCACACGCAATCAATGCGGTACGTGTCTCGACGGAGGGGGACCCTGCGGGAATCGCTGTTGTGGTGGCGGTCATGGGACAATTCGCTCTCGAATGGTGCCTCACAATTCAGAACGCCCATGAGCCACTCAGCTGTCGCTTGATTGCTGAACTCGGCCAGTTACGTGTTCTCCGATCGCTTACTTTGACCGGTGTCGATGTGGAGGCGATGAGCCTCGTGGGATTGGCTCCTCACGATGGTCTGCGTGAGTTGAGATGGAGAACTCGCAGTCCCCTCGGTTCCGCCACCGACTCGCTTGCCACCCTCACGGGACTGGAGGTGCTCGATCTCTCGGGTTCTGGCGTGAGTGATGCTGGGTTGGGCCGACTGTTTCCGCTTCGCGAGCTGCGCGAGCTAGTCTGTACCCACACCGAAATCTCGAGCGGAATCGAGTCCTTGGCGACGCTGCCTCGACTCGAACGCCTGAGCCTCGTGCGCACCTTGGTCGATGACCGGTCAGTCGCCGTCCTCGACAAAAGCCAGTCGCTCGCCAGCCTTGACCTCAGCGGATGCCGACTGACCGCCAACTCCCTCGAATGCCTCGCACAATTCCCGGCATTGAGGCAACTCGACCTGTCGCTCAACGATCTTTCCGCAGCTGACAACATCTCCCTCGGCGGTCATGGTCCACTGCGGGACCTTTCCCTTGAGCACTGCGGTCTGACCGACAACGCCTTCGCAGGCTTCCTGGGCCCCAAGCTGGAACGTCTGTCATTGACTGGAAATCCGTTATCGCCCGCTACGGTGTTCTCGATCCGACGCAGGCTGCCCCAGTGTCAGATCACGCTCCAAAACATCGCCGAACTGCGAAATCCTGATTTGGAGTCTGCTGTCGAATGGTGTGATCAACATGATGGTTGCGCCGACTTCGATGCCCAGGGATTTCTCCATGCCAGCGTCGGCCACAGTGCGGATGAATTCTGCGAACGATTTGCAGGAATCTGGGGACTTGCCACCCTTCAAATGGAGGATTGGACGCTTGCGGGCTTGAAGGCGTTACAGTCGAGTCAGTGCCTGCGCGAACTGAAACTCCTAAGACCGCCTTCCATAGCTCAAGACCGCAGTGACAACAGCTGGATGGATTTATTGCCGTCTCTTGGCAGCTTGACGTCTCTTCATATCCACCTGACAGAGTCAGCCGTAGACAGGCTGGCCAAGGTTTTTTTCTGTGCGAACCTGAGACGGTTGGAAATCCACGGAACCGCATGGAGGATTGAGCCTGCATTTTGGAGTGAGATCCCGGCTTTGCCCCACCTCAATCACCTAACCCTGCTGGGAGGTGCGCTCGCGCTGACTTCACAAACATTCGTCGTCATGCCGCAGATTGAGAGTCTCACCGTCGGCTCTTCCCGACTGGTGCTCGACCGTGAGGGAGTTGCGGAGCCTCGACACCTCCGACAGTTGCGACTAGAGGACCTGAGCCTTGATGCCGCGGACTGGAGACAATTGTTGGGCTGGCCCGTGCTGAAGACACTGGCGATCAAGTCGCTAGCGGGCCAACCGATCCCCTTGCCAGCACTGCTGGCCCTCGCGGGGCTAACCGAACTCGACATCGAAAACTGCTCATTGGATTTTGAGCGAATCACCGAGACGGTGGTGAGTCGCAATCTGAGGTGTCTCTACCTGAGGAATTGCGGACTGACCGAGTCCGAGGAAAATCGACTTCTGAACCTCCTGTCCACAACGGCCTGTGACGCCCACATCTCGTCTCGAGTGCTGGTGACCAAATCCACCCGCCAAGTCCAGGGGCGGTGCGTAAGGGAATTGATTGAGTTTCCCGAATCCCCGTCATATCCAAGCATTCCAGGACCCGATTCCTGTCCGGACTCAAACGCTGTGTTCGGCGACACAACTCGAGCCATCATTCGGAATGGTGGCGGAAGGCTGTATCGGGAGGCCGATCTGAATTGAGTCATCCCCGTCCCTCCTCCGCTTCTGTCCTCCGGCCTTGCCGCGGATCAACGGTCCACACTCTCGGGGAGAATGTCGAGGACACTACCGGGAGACGGAAAAGGTGTCAGGACTCTTTTTCGGGCCAAATTGGACTGGTCATGGGGTCCGGACGCGGGTCCGAGGCTGATTTCCAGCGGTCTCCCGGCCGATCACGACCACTTGATGCGCCCCCACCCCCAGGCCGCTACCACGCGACGGAGCATGCGGGCCCTGGCGGCGCGGATCTCGCGAAAGATGCGGGTCATCGGGTTGCGGTTTGTGCGTAACGGACAATCGGAAAGTCTCGTCACTGACCACGCGGAGCCCCCCTCCCGGTCCTCGACCACCCTCTCCCTGGGGGAGAAGGATCCGATGGAGGTCGATTCATTGGGCCGCCCGCTTGCCGGCCGCACGACAAGGGGTCAGGTCTCGTTGCCGCGTGAAGAGGGCGGGCTCTTTGCCGGTGGCGCCGCTTCGATGTTTCGTTTCCCCCGCTACTTGCCTGTGGTCGAGCAGTGGGTGATTGGCAACGGGAGCCGTGCTCGCAAGCATCGCCCTTGGTGTCCAGCGGATTAGACAATCCCTTCAGCATTGGCCTCGCGTGGGGGGGGCTTCTCCAGGTAGCCACCTGCGGTAGCTAACTGGAGCTAAGATTGAGTTTCCCTACGGGGAACGCACGATGGAGGTCTCTCGTTGTGGCGAGACCCGTGAGTCGCTGGGTGATGATGACCGCGTCGTCGCTCCTTCGCCTGCGATCAGACTGGCTGAGCGCGACCAATTTCGTCGCGGAGATGGGACGGGGTTCGGTGGCGGCGAGCAGAGTCGCCCACGGCTTGAACAGGTCGTACGGCGGTTGGACGCCCCCGGCACGGAGGTGGCCCTGGCACTGCCGATTCAATTCCCCGGAATTGGAGAAACCGATGCCAACGCTGGTGACTTCGATCTTCCCCGCGACGATCAGCGATTTTTTGGCACTGAACGCGCGCACCTCCGCTTCGCCGAGACAACCGTCGTCAGCGGCGCCCCGCGACCCAAACAGGTGCGACGTGCGGCAGGGACTTGGTGAAGTCACCGTGTGATGTGCCCGCGATTCAGATGCCTTGTGAATGACGCTGCGAAGTGTCCGTCATCGCATGCCAGGGCCTGGAGGCATCCCGGGTGGGGCGAACCAATCGCTGTGCGAATTCCCTGACACTCTGGATTGCCGGGCTGTGCCTGAGGCGATTCGGCACGGAGATTCACGAAGCGGTTTCGAGGTTCCAGCCGGAAGAGAATGTCGTTCGTGGGAAGATGGCCCGGGCTTCTTCCAGCATCTCGAGCCAGACACCGGGAGTGTACCGGCTGGACAGGTGAAACAAGACGAGTTGCCCCACATCGGCTTCCCGGGCGAGTTCAGCCGTGAGCTGGGTGGTCATGTGATAGTTGCGTCGCGCGAGTTCGAGGTCGCTGGCCCGGTATTGTGCTTCACAGACGAGGGTGGTCACCCCCCGCAAGGCCGTTGCCAGTTGCTGTTGAGCGGCCGAATCGAGCAGAAAGTCGGTGAGGTAGGCGATCGAGGCACCCGGAGTTTCCACGAGCAGCTGTCGCCTCAGTTGCGACAGGGGCACCGAGAGAGAACCCACTTCAATCAACGGATCTTCCTGCCCAACAGCGGCGGTGGTCAGCTGCTTCAGCCAGGGCCCCGGACGCAAGCCCAGGCTCGCGAGGCGTGTGATATCGATGTTCGTCTTGGTCTTTTCCCGAACGATCCATGCGAGAGTGGGTGTGCCATGGTTCATCTGCAGCGCCTCGACCGTGGCGGATCCCAGGTCCAGCAACACCGTGTCCCACGCAGTGGTCCCCTCGTCATGCGCGATGGCAAATGCCTCCTGTAGCTCAAAACGCGAGGTGGAGTTCCGTCCGGGTGTGATGTCGTGGACCCGCCAGGTTGCCGACATCGTCTCGTGCAGATTCCAGAGGAATCCGCGGAATCGATGCTGGAGAATCTCGGCGGCACCCGCGGGCCCCCACAGATGATTCGGCTGATCCTGTCGATTGAACAGGGCCCGGAAGAGCGAATCGAATCCCGCGACATGATCCATGTGAAAATGAGAAAAGCAGATGTGGTCCAGTTGCTGGAGTTCGCCAAAGGGAATGGTGTGGAGACAACCTTCACCACAGTCGAACAACAACCGGCACACACCCTGCCCCGAATCCACGCGGACCAGCAAGGCATTGTCGTCGCCAGGTCGCCCCAGGATCTCGTATTGAAGACTCATTGAATTGGACTTCCATTCAAAAAGTGGAGAGTGATTTCCATAACAGACATCGCTTCGCAGCGAACGGAAGCGTCAGAACATGTCTCGTCAATCCCCGAGAAGCCGGGAAGTGATGTGATTGATTGGGAAAGACACCGGATGGGGGGGAATGGTTCGCGCACACGGTCAGGGTCGGGTCTCGTTTCCCTGGGAAAGGGGAGGCTTCGTGCCGGCGACGGCACCTTGAGGCGACGGCGGATTGGCGGCGCAAGTCGTGTTCCCAAGGATCGCGATTGGTGCCCGGCGGATTAGACAGTCCCTTCAGGATTGGTCGCGCGTGGGGGGGGGCTACCTAGGGCTAAGTTAGAGTTTCCCTCCAGGGAACGCACGATGCAGATCTCTCAGCGTGTCGGGACCAATTGGTGGTTGGATGATTTCGGTGGCGGCGAGTTCGAGTGAGCGGTGCTCGCGGCCCATGCGCTCGATGGGCACGGGCCACGGTTGATGCCGGCGGCGGGGTGGCAGTGTGGCTTGGAGTGGGGTTCGGTGGCGGTGAGCCGTTGAGTTGAGACCAAGGCACCCGGTGCTGGACTAAGCTCATCGAGGACAATAAAACCTGACCCTTTTCGTTGCCTTTTCCCCGCTTCGACAACACGGAATGAGACGCCAAGTGCGACAGGCCCACCAGGAGGCAGGAAAAGGTGTGCCCCTTCCTGTTCTGGCCTTCAGGGGAGCTGCTGCAGGTCATCGATGTCTTTGGGCCTGCCGCTGGCCAGTTTGTTTCGCTTGAGATCTGAGAGCCCGATCACAGGCACCTGGATTCCGTCGAAGTCAGCGAGGATCGCGCCGGGGCGGCAGTCTTCGAACGTCACACCGTCAATGTCATTCATCAGCTCGATGCGCATCGGGGGGTGACCCATCCGCACGATGCGCCGTCGCTGCAGAAACAGATCTTCGTTGAGATTTGAGGTGTCAAAACCAAACGCTCTCAGCGCTGCGACGATGCGTGTGGCGTTCTCCCGAGATGATCTGATCCAGATATCCAGATCACTGGTGGCCCTTGGATAACCATGGAAGCCAACCGCGAAGCCACCCACGAGGAGGTAGTCAACGTCGTGGCAATTCAGCAAACTCAAGAACTCGCTGAAGTCTGGCGGAAGACTCATCACCATAGTTCATCTTCCGCAGGAGCAGCATGTGTTGGAGACGATACTCCGGAGTTTGCCGGTGCCACCAGAGCCTCTGTTCGGGGTCGTCAAATTCGCTTCCACAGGTGAGCACCGTGCGGTCCATTCGGAGCGCCGGCGAGGCTGGTGACGACTTTGTCATGGGATGTCATTCACGATGCTGGGATCGCCAAGGCAAATCCACGCCAGCAGTATGGGCTGGCGAACGCTCCCGGTTCCGTGGAACTTCAGACGAGGCTGATTCCTTCGTACTTTCAAGGGTACCCCGACTTCCATAGGACGGCAACTTCGCGCTTTGTGCCCGACGAATTAGACAATCCCTTCAGCGGCTACCCCAGGTGATCACCTGCAGTGGCTACCTGGAGCTAAGTTAGAGTTCCCCTCCAGGGAACGCACGATGCAGATCTCTCAGCGTGGCGGGACGCGCGGGGCGTCGGATGATTTCGGCGTCGGGGCTCTTTCACGTGCGATCAGCCCGGCCGAGCGCGAGCAATTTCGTTGCGGGGACAGGGTGAGATTCGGTGGCGGCGAGTTCGAGTGAGCGTTGCTCGCGGGCCGTGCGCTCGATGGGCACGGGCCTGGGTTGATGGAGTTGGCGAGAGTAGGGTGGCTTTAAAGCCGCCCGTCCCGCTGCGGGGGGAAGCGACAGGGGACGTGGTTGGCCTGAGCGAGAGCGTTGGTTGGGGCGAAACGCGGTTGGGCGTTGGTTGAGAGCTCCCTCGGGCGCGTTTTGGCCGGTGGCGTCCAGCGGATGGGCGGCTTAAAAGCCACCTTACCTTCGTCGTGCCGTTGGCGGGGTGGCCGTGCGGCTTGGGACGGGGTTCGGTGGTGGCGAGTTCGAGTGAGCCGTGCTCGCGGTCCATGCGCTCGATGGGCACGGGCCGGGGTTGATGGAGTTCGCGAGAGTAGGGTGGCTTTTAAGGCGCCCGTCCCGCTGCGGGGGCAAGCGACAGGGGACGTGGTTGGCGAGAGCGAGAGCGTAAGTTGGGGCGAAACGCGGTTGGGCGTTGGTTGGCAGCTCCCTCGGGCGCGTTTTGGCCGGTGGCGTCCAGCGGATGGGCGGCTTAAAAGCCACCTTACGTTCGTCGTCCCGTTGGCTGGGTGGCCGTGCGGCTTGGGACGGGGTTCGGTGGTGGCGAGTTCGCGTGAGCGCTGCTCGCGGTGCATGCGCTCGATGGGCACGGGCGACGGGAGAATGAGACCTGACCCCTTTCCTTGCGGGGCTCATGGGCTCCGCTTGGCTTCGACTTCCTTCCAGATCGCGCCGTACGCCTCTTTGTCGAATGGGGGACACCCTGTGGGGTATTGTCCCAGGGGATGGTCTTTCGCCCGCATCAGGCCCGTGCAGTACGAAAACGTTCGGCACACCTGCTTGCGGTCAAACCGCCCCTGCTCTTTCAGGGCGTTCGCAAAATCGGGATGCGACAGCGTCGCCCGGCCAAAGCCCGCACAGGTCACCCGCCCCGCCGCAACTTCTCCCGCCGCGACCAGGTGGGCGAAGTCCTGCAACCAGCTGTACCCGCTGCCCACCACCGGGACCCCGGGCAGCGCCGCCTGCATCGCCGCCGCGATCCGCAGGTGCCGCAACACCCCCAGCAGCGGATGCTCGGGAGGCAAATAGCCATCGACCGGGGGGTATTCAGCGGGTCGCACCACATGCGGATTCGCATACGGGTTCCCCATGGTCACGTTGACCATTCCCACTCCCAGCTGCACCAGCTCGCGGGCGACCGCAATTGGCTCGGCCAGATCCTCGCGCTGCCACTCGTTGGGATCGGTCCCGAAGGCGTTCGGCACGGGTCCCTCGCAGGGAACTGGCCTCCCCCGCCGTTCCCCGTCGATCAGTTCGCCCCGAAATGGAATCCCGTCGTAGCAGTTCATCCGGGTGAAGAGCAGCAGGCCGGGGACCTCAGCGCGGATTCGGGTCACAATCTCGCGGACCAGCCGGGTGCGGTTTTCGAGCGAGCCCCCGTATGGTCCCGGACGATTGCGAGCCGAGAGCAGTTCCGACAGCAGGTAGTGGTGGCACTGCTTGATGTCCACGAAATCGCAGCCGACCTGCTGGGCCAGCCGGGCGGCGGTGACGTATTGGTCGGCGATGCCGCGCAGTTCGGCATCGGTCAAGCGCGGGTCGGTGGCGTTCACTGGCCGGCCGGCGGCGCGGTGGTAGGTCAGCGGGTCGAGCAGGGGGTCGGTTGTCGCCAGCAGCGGACGGGGGACGCTGTAGCGGCCCGAGTGGGTCAGTTGCAGGCCCAGCAACAGGTCGCGATCGTCCCCGCACGCCTCGCGATGGGCCGACCGGCATTCGGCGAGCATCTGCTCGATCGCCGGGGCGGTGCGGGGAGAGAGCCACAACTGCCGGGTGTTGGCCCGGGCGTCGGCCGAGACCGCGGTGGCTTCGCCCCAGATCAGCTTGGCTCCCCCGGCACCAAACCGGCGGTAGCGACGGAAGGTGAGTTCGTCGGGCGCCCCGTCGAGCGTGCCATCGCAGCCTTCCATCGGCTGCACCACCAGCCGATTTCCCACGGTTCGGCCGCCCACGCGGAACGGCTCAAACAGCGGCGCCGCCGAGGGGGCCAAAGAGAGCGGCTGCCCCAGTTCGTCGGCAGCCGCCTGCAACTCGCCGGGGGCTTTGTACTGAAAGAAACGGGCCATCCGGGAACCTCACTGCTTGACCAACCGAATCGACACCAGGCGAAACCAGGCTCCCCGGGAGAACAGACCCCGGCGGAACCCGCCACGCCTCTCTCACCCAGCTGTGCCGCCGGGCTGTACCGTCGGGCTCAGCCGTCGGGCTGTGCCGTCGGGCTGTGCCGTCGGGCCCTGTAGCCGGGGCCTGCCACCGGGCAGCCCGCACAGTGGCAGGCTGTGCCCGCTGCTCTGCGACCACTGTCTGCGACCACTGTCTGCGGCCACTGTCTGCGGCCACTGTCCGAAAAAAAACGCTGCTCGAGAAACTCGAACAGCGTTTGACTCATCTCACCACACGGTCGCCGGGGACCGGTCACCGCGCCCCTTGGAAACGGCCCGCTCATTCGGGGCCACTCATTGGGGGAATCTGACGCAAGAGCCAGCGATTGCCAACCACTGGGCTGGGGCCGCCTGGGTGGTGCCACCTTGCTGGGACCGGTCCCACCCGCACGCGGCCCACCCCGGTGGCGGGGTCGCGTGGGGGGGTGCCGAGCCCTGGGGCGGGCTCAGGTTTCGTAGCAGGTGCGACTGCTGTCGCGGCAGGGGAGGTCGCCCACGATCTGGTCGTCGGGACCGTACACCTTCTGGTTCTTGGCGCACCAGAAGTGGCCATCCCCGGTGACCCGGTCGGCGGGAGCCAGGCCGTAATTCAGGTACATGCCCTTGCACCGCAGGCTGCGGCAGCGGACCCCTGGTTCCCCATTCGTGGGGAGCACATTCAAGTCGCTCATCTCAGCTCACTCCTTGCAAAAGGCCGGCGGCGCGGAGAACCGCGCGCTTGACGGCGGCACGGGCAATCTGAACTTTGTACTCGTTGTCGGCCAGCGGGGTGGCCTGCGCCACCGCCGCGTCACCCGCGGCCTGAGCCGAGGCCTCGTCGATCGACCGCCCCACCAGGGCGGCGGCGGCGTCGAGCGAGAGCCACGGAGTGGGGGCGACATGCCCCATCACCACGCGGGCGGCACTGACCCGGGGACCGTCCATCTCGAGAGCCACGCCAGCCGAGGCGAGCGGGTAATCGAGCCCTTCCAGCTGCAGCACGTCGTAGGTCGCCGAGAGCAGTTGACCTGCGGGCTCGGGCAAAAAGACGTGCGTCACCAGCTGACCGGGACGGAGCACGCAGATCCCCTGCTCTTCGGTCTTGGGAGAGACAAAGAAGTACTCGAGGGGGAGCAGGGCCACTTCATCGGCGTGCGGCCCGACAATGCGGACCTTGGCGTTCAGCGCGATGAGCGCCGGTGCGAGCCGGGAGGCCGAGACGAACTTCGCCGGTCCCTGGTTCCCCAGGATCGCGTGGTAATCGCTCCGCCCCTCGGCGGGGAGAGATTCGCCCCGGTCCTGGGCCAGCAGCCCATACCCGTTGCGGAAGTACCAGCAGTTGGGGAGGTGGCAGAGATCGCCACCGAGGGTTCCCTGGGCCAGCACCTGGATGGCGTGGACCCCATCGGCGGCCTGGGCCACCGCGGGAAACGCCGCCAGCAGCGGATGAATCCGCAACTCTTCCAGGGAGGTCAGGGCGCCGATCATCAGGCCACCGGTGACGGCGGTGACCCCTTTCAGCGACTCGATCCGCGTGATGTCGACCACCCGCCGGGGGTTGACGACACCACTCTTCAGCAGGCTGACCAGGTCGGTGCCACCGGCGAGCACGGTGGTCGCGCCGACCGGCTCACGCAGCAGTTCAACCGCCTCGGCCTCGGTGTGGGGGCTGGCAAATTCGAAGGAACTCATGCGTTGCCTCCTGTCTTGAGGGCCTCGAGGACGCGTTTCGGAGTCAGCGGAATCACCGGCACCCGAACACCGATGGCGTTCGCCACCGCGTTCGAGATCGCCGCTCCCGGAGCAATGACCGGGGGTTCCCCCAGCCCGACCACCCCGCGGTCGTATTCACTGGCGGGCTGGTGCATGATCGCCACCAGTTCGCCAATGTCGCCGATGCGGGGGAGCTTGTAGTTCTTCAGGTCGGCATTGATGTACCGCCCGGTCTTGTTGTCCATGATCCGCTCTTCGCTCAGCGAGTAGGCAATGCCCATGATGAGCGAGCCCAGCACCTGGCTGCGAGCGGTCAGTTCGTCGAGGATCAGACCGCAGTCTTGAACACAGACGAACTTGTTGATCCGGATGTTGCCCGTCTCGGTGTCGACCGAGAGGTCCACCATCTGGACCCCGCCCACCTGGTCGGCGGTCAGGCCATCCTTCTTCGGGCCTTCGCCCTTGACCACCAGGGGCATCAGCCCCAGCAGCTGGCAGGCTTCCTTCCAGGTGCAGACCACCTTGGTCCCGTTCAGGATCTTCCCGTCCTTGGCCGACAGCCCGGCGGCCTCGACCTTGTACTTTTCGGCGACCTTGTCGAACAGCGTCCAGAGGGCGTCCTGGGCGGCCCGTCGATGGGCTCCCGAGACACCGCCCACCGTGATGCTGCCCCCCGAGGCGGCCGAGGTCGGGTACTTGCTCGACCCCAGGTTCACCTTCACTCCCGAGAGTGGCAGGCCAAACGTTTCGGCCAGCACAATCGAGATGATGGTCCGCGTCCCGGTGCCGATGTCCTGGCTTCCCAGGAACGTCTCGACCGAGCCGTCGGGATGAACCTTCAGCTCACAGGTGCAGGGACCGGCGCCCCCGCCCCAGCGGTGGAGGGCCATACCCAGGCCCCGCTTGACCGGCCCCTTGCCCCCCTGGCCGCGGGGATGCCACTTCTCTTGCCAGCCAATCGCCTTGGCGGCGATTTCCATCTCGTCGGCGTAGGTCGCCGCCTTGTCGTTCAGGGTGAACTCGAGGTTCTTCTTGAAGAAGTCGTACGAGTTCATTCCCAGCTTGGCGGCGAGGTCGTCGAGCGCGGTCTGGGTCATGGCGCACAACTGCGGGTGCGGCGGAGCCCGCCACGCCCGGTTGGGCCCCGTGTTGCACTCCAGCCCGGTCTGGGACCGCTTGAAGTTCGGGAACTTGAACGGGTAGGGCAACTGCTGCACGTCGACCCCGCCCCCGGCCATCCCGTCGGAGCCCCAGTGGTGGCTGTCCCACGCGACAACCTTCCCCTCGGCGTCCGCCGCGACCGTGACTTCGATGTAGCCCGAGGGACGCGTCCCCGCGACCTTCAGTTCGGTCGCGCGGTCCAGCATCAGCCGGACGGGGCGTCCCGCCTCTTTCGCCATCTTCGCCGCGGCCAGGCCCCACTCGTCGGCCTGGAACTTCGACCCGAAGCCCCCGCCTTCGTAGTTCGCCGTGACCGTCACATTGGCCTGGTCGATTTCCAGCGGTTCGGCAAACTGCCCCGCCGTTCCCGACACGTTCTGGGTCGAGAGGTGGACGTCGAGGTCATCCCCCTTCCACTCGCAGTGCGAGCCGTGCGGCTCGAGGCACATGTGGCTGATGGTGTTGATGCCATAAAAGCCCTTGTGCACGACCTTGGCACCCGCGAGGGCCGCCGCCACATCGCCTTCTTCGGCCTTGCCCAGCTCTTTGGCCCGCTCGGCGGTCTTGCCCGCCTCGAGGTTGGCCTCGTCCACGAAGTGCTCGAGCACTTCGTATTCGATGGTCGCCTCGATCGCCTTGATTCCGTCGGCGGCCTGTTCGGCCCGCTCGGCGGCGACCGCGACGATCAGTTCTCCATCCCAGCGGATTTCGTCGTCGACCTCTTTGAAGGCATGGACGGCCTTCACACCCGGGACCTTGCGGGCGGCGTCGAGGTCGATCTTCTTGAGCTTCGCGTGCGCGTGCTTGCAGGTCAGCACGCGGGCGAAGAGGGTTCCCTGCGTGTTGATGTCGGCGGTGTACTTCGCCGCCCCGGTGATCTTCGGCGCGGCATCGATGCGGGGAATGTCCTTGCCGATCAGCACATTCTGTTCGCGAGGACCCCAGCCATGCTTGCGTTCAGCCATGGTTATTTCCCTCCCTTCGCCGCACATTCGACCGTGGCCGCCAGGACCCCGGCATACGTCCCGCAGCGGCAGATGTTGCCGCCCAGGCCCTTGGCCGCCTGCTCGGCGGTCGCCTTCGGGTTGGCCTGCACAAACGCCGCGGTGGCCACCATGAAGCCCGGAGTGCAATACCCGCACTGCGTGGCGTCATGCTTGGTGAAGCAGGCGGTGACCGCCTCGGCGAGCGGGCCGGTCAGCCCCTCGACGGTGGTGATTTTCTTCCCCTGGGCTGAATGGGCCAGCACGGCACAGGCGTACGCGGGCTTGCCATCGACCAGCACGGTGCACGACCCGCAGTTCGCCGTGTCGCAGGCCTCTTTGGCCCCGGTCAGGCTGAGGTCATCGCGGAGCACATCGAGCAGGGTGACCCGCGGCTCGACCGTCACCTTGAGCGGCTTGCCATTGATGTCGAGGCTGATGGCCGTGGCTTTGCCCGGCGCCACCTTGGTGCCGGCCTGCTGGGCGGTCGCCACCGATTCGGCGGCGGTTTGGGCCAGCGAGGTCGCGGCAACCGCCGCGCCTGAGCCCTTGAGAAACTCGCGGCGGCTGACACCAGATCCTGGCCGGTGCCATGCGTCGCGAGGGGTCTGACCTGAATCGGGCATGACAACTCCTCTCGTTCTCGGAGTAAGGTTGCTCGGCGGCGGCCCACGCGGCGGAAAGCGGAGAGGAAGGGGAAACCGATCCCTCGCGGGAGACTTCCTCAATCCTCCGGCCTCAGCAGGCGGGCAACACGACGCCGCGATTGTATCGAACTGGACCAATGCGGCAACCGAGTCTCGGGAATTCGCCACTCGAACTGCAACCAGTCGGCGACTGCCGGAGTCCGCCCTGGGTGCGTTCCCGCACCCGGCCCCTGCGAGCGTTCCGACAGTGGTCACTGCTCTTCTCTGAGCGTTGCCGAAATCTGCACACTGTCGGTCGCCAGTGCGTGTCACCAATGTCCTGAGAGGCAGCCCACTGCACTCCTGAGCCCGCCGCACTCGTGAGATAGCCGCACTCCACCAGCCCTCAGCCCTCAGCCCGAGACCGTGAGCCCGAGACCGTGAGCCCGAGACGGTGAGCCCGAGCGCCTGAGCCCGAGACCCAGCCCCAAGACCTGGCCCCGAAACCCGACCCTCCGGCCCAAGCCGGGGCTCGATGCCGCCTCGCGGCGGTGCGAGCATCGGGGAGGCGGGCCGGACACCCTGGGGTGCGGCGACAGTGCGCGGCGGGAACGGTTTGCCCGGAAAGCCTGCGGCTGGAGGGGAGAGTCTCACGCGTTGGAATTGCCCGTGAACACGCCCAAGCGATATAGTTCCTGCACGCCGGCACTGGCCGGATTCCGACTGCCTGCTGGGATGAAGTTCCGCGTCGAACCGCTCGGCCATTTGTCTTGTCACGCACTGGGAATACTTACGTCGGTCTGGAGAGTTCTCCGGACAGGAAGGCTGAGAGTGACCATGATTTCGCCACGCGGCTTGATGTGGAGTCTGCTGCTGCTGTGTGCAGCCACCGCCGGGGCCCAAGAGAAGGACGACGCCCCGAAGGCGGCCGACGAAGGCCCCGCCATTGAACTCAAGGACAGCCGGGAGCGGGCCAGCTACGGAATTGGCCGGAACATTGGCGACAGCCTGAAGAACGACGACCTCGACGTCGACCTGAAACTGCTGGCTCGCGGGATCGCCGACGCGTTGAGCGGCGCGAAGAACCCGCAGACCGACGAGGAATTCCGCGAGGCAATCGCCGAGTTTCAGAAGGCGATGTCGGAGAAGGCCATCACCAAGAACGACGAGTTCCTGAAGGCCAACGGGAAGAAAGAGGGAGTCAAGACAACGGCGAGCGGACTGCAGTACCAGGTTCTGAAAGAGGGCAAGGGGAAGAAGCCGACCGCGAAGGACACCGTTGAGGCGCACTACAAGGGAACCCTGCTGAGCGGCAAGCAGTTCGACAGCAGCTACGACCGCGGTGAGCCGGCCCAGTTCCCCCTGTCGGGGGTCATCAAGGGGTGGACCGAAGGGGTTCCGCTGATGACCGTGGGTTCGAAGTACAAGTTCTGGATTCCGTCCGATCTCGCCTACGGCCCTCGGGGACGTCCCCCGGTCATTCCGGCGAACTCGCTGCTGGTCTTCGAGATCGAGTTGCTGGATATCGTTCCCGCCGAGGCCCCGGCCGAGGACGCCGAGCCCCAGTTGAAGCTGAAGAAGAAGTAAGGGCTCGACCGGCCACGATTGGTCGAGCGGCGATCCCCACGCGAGTTTCGAGCGGACGAAAAGCGCGTGGGGAAGCGAGCTGAATCCTGTGGAATCAGGCCCTGGAGGCGGAACCACCGCTTTCGGGGCCTGTTTGCTTTCGGTGCCTGTGTTTCAACTGAACTGAATCGCTCCGGGCCCCGCCTGCACCGGGAGGGGTCTCCGCAGAACCGACGAGGAAGTGCGCTGAACCACTGGCGATCGCCGGCCCGAACGCTTGCCAGGTCGTTCCAGCCTGAAGAAAAGGCCAGTCAGCGGGCGAGGTAGCCGGGAGGGGGTCAAGTGGGCGAGGGGCCGATCGAACTAGCATGAAAGGGGTATGACCGCGGAGCAGGCGTGGTTCAATCGCCGGGCCAAGCCCCAACACACAGCCACTCCTGTACACTTCTTGCTCACATCCGATTCGCGATGCCCAGCGAGGTCGAGCGTGTGGGTTGAACCTGATTGTCGCCTCTGATACATTGCCCACTTCCCAAACGCAGCGGTGGAAGAACTGTCAGGGGGTTTTCGTTCGAACTGGGTTGGTGTCCAATGGCAATTGGACCCGGACTTTTCAACGAGTACGGGATGGCGGCACCGCTCCGACGGGGCGTCGCTCGCCGCTCAAAAGTTCGGGAATTCAGGGGCCCAGGGCCAGCCTGCCAGTGACCCGTTCGCTGGTGCGCGGCTCTCCCCTGTGGGGTGGCTGTTGATTGACGCTGGGTGGAACGCCCGCAGGGGTGAAAGCCCCGGTCGAATAACTGTCGCGGGGAAGAGTTGTCGCGCTGAGTTTCTTCGGGAATTTCAGCGAATTGGTCGGTCAACTGTCGGTGCTGGTCGATGTCGGCACCGGTCGAAGTCGGCGTCGTCAAGTTTCGGCACTGATAGATTTCGGTGCTGGCAGATTGCGGCGCTGGGCCGGGATGACGGAATGTCATTGGTGGCCGGTTGTCATTTGAACTTGTTGGGGTGAGTGGCCGTGACGAAGAGTTTCCTGGCGAAGCCGGATCAGGTGCCGCAAGACTGGCTGCTGATCGATGCGGATGACCAAGTGGTGGGTCGGCTGGCAGTCAAGCTGGCAACCATCCTGATGGGCAAGCACAAGCCCACATACACCCCCCACGTCGATGTGGGTGACTTCGTGGTTGTGATCAACTGCGAGAAGGTGAAGTTCGGTGGCCGCCGGGTGGCGCACCCGACGCATCCGGGCTTCTCTTCGAAGATGCTCTCGAAGCAGTACAAGCGGTTCACGGGCTACACCGACGGCTTGAAGTTCACTTCCGCCGCCGAGATGTGGGAGAAGAAGCCCGAAGAAATCTTGCGACTGGCGGTGCGGCGCATGCTGCCCAAGACCCGGATGGGTCGCGCCATGCTCAAGAAGCTGAAGCTCTTCAAGGGGCCCAAGCACGACCACCAGGCCCAGGATCCCAAGCCCTACGCCCTGAAGTAGGCTGGATTTGAAGTCATGTCGATCGGGGAGTTCGCCCCTGCAGAAGCAGGTCGGGACTCCCTGGGGCAGACTTCCAGCCAGAAACAGCCAAGCCGGGGAGCCCAATCCCGGCGGGCCAGACAGACACCCCGAGTCGCGAGAATTCCGGTCGCGACTCACCCACAGATTTTTGTCAGCACTCTCATCTTTCGCGAGTTGACCCCACAGACACATGGTTCCCGACATCAACCTCGACGACGCGAATCTGAATCCGATCGACAAAGACGCACTGCCGGCTGAGCAGCCCGCCGTTCTGGCGGAAGGGGCTTCGCAAGCAGGTGCGCCGGTCGAAGGCAACACCCTGGGCCTGACCCTTGGGACCGAAGCGGCTCCCGAAGAGCCCAAGGTGCGGTTGCCCGCCACGATTCGCGGCAAAGTGCAGCCCGATGGCAGCGCCACTGGCACGGGGCGTCGCAAGACGGCGGTGGCTCGCGTGCGGGTGTCGAAGGGAACCGGCAAGATCACGGTCAACGGCCGCGAGTTCGCCGAGTATTTCCCCGTCGAGAAGAACCGCCTGCTGATCGAGGCCCCGCTCAAGGCACTCGGACTGTTCGGCCAGGTCGACCTGAACGTGCGGGCCAGTGGTGGCGGCGTGAACGGCCAGGCGGGAGCGGTTGTGCTGGGCCTGGCCCGCGCCGTCCAGGCGATGACCCCCGAACTGCACGGCATCCTGAGCGACGGTGGCTACCTCACCCGCGACGACCGCATGGTCGAACGCAAGAAGTACGGCCACAAGAAAGCCCGCCGCAGCTTCCAGTTCTCGAAGCGTTGATTTGCCTACGGGGAGCTTTGTCGCCGGCTGTTGGCCGGGCCTGAGTTCCCTGCCTCGCAAGCCTGTCAGTCCGGCCCGGTCGCACGCCAGTGCACCGGGCCGGTCTCACGAACATTGCCCGGTGCGCTCCCTTGGCGCACGCACTCCTGGCACACGCTCCCTTGGGAGGCGATCGCTGCGATCGGTGGGCGCCGGTGTTGGTCAGGCCACCCCGCAGCCTTGCCGCCCGCTGTACCTGACCGGGGAACCACCAGGCCGCACAGGTCCGGGGTTCCACTCATCTCTTGGCCGGGGTGTCACTGAGCGGGGCGCGAGTTGCCGCTGCCTGGCGGATGGATCGGTCCCCTTCACACGGGTCTGAGCCTGGCCCCGACTTTCCACTCTTCGCGTCTCTTCTTGACTCCCCGCTCTCGCTGGCCAGGTGCCCCGTCGCCACGTTGGCACGCCTCACCGGCCGGTTGAGATTCCACAGGGCCGCGTCGCATGCACGATCCGCTGCTGGTTCCCGAACTGAAGGAGATGCTGCACGACGGGGACGAGGCGGCGATGCGCGAGTTCTGTGGCGTGTTCCACCCCGGGGTGGTCGCCGAAAACCTCGCTGAGCTTCCCACAGCCGATGCCTGGCGCGTGCTGTCGCACACCGACCTCCAGCGGCAGGTCGAGGTCTTCGAGTTCATGGAGCGCGAGCGCCAGATGGAACTGGTCTCGACCCTGCCCCAGCCCCAACTGCTCTCGCTGATCGAAGAGATGTCGGCCGATGATCGGGCCGACCTGCTGCGGAGCATGGAGGATGATCAGCTCGAGCGGCTGCTGCCACTGATTGCGCAGGCCGAGCGGAGTGAAATCCGCCGGCTGTTGTCGTACCCCGAGTCGAGCGCCGGGGCGCTGATGACCACCGACTATGCGTCGCTGCCCGAGGAGCTGAGCGTCCGGGATGCGCTGGCAGCGCTGCATCACCAGGCCCCCGATCGCGAGACGATCTACTACATCTATGTGCTCGACGAATTGCGGCACCTGCGGGGGTTTGTGAGTCTTCGCAAGCTGATCCTGGCCCGGCCCGACCTGCTGGTCCGGGAGATCATGGACCGCGACGTGCTGTCGGTGCGGGTGACCGAAGACCAGGAATCGGTCGCCAACAAGATGGCCCGGTACGACTTCATTGCGATGCCGGTGGTGGATGACCAGAACCGGCTGGTGGGGATCATCACGCACGACGACGTGCTGGACGTGCTCCGTGAAGAGGCGACCGAAGACGCGCACCGCATGGGTGCCGTCGGTCCGCTGGAAGATTCGTACCTCGCCACCCCCTTTCATACGCTGGCGTGGAAGCGGGGGATCTGGCTGGTGCTGCTGCTGGTCGCCGGATTTGGAACGTCGTGGCTGCTGAATCATTACGACGCAGTGACTGAAAACCACGAGTGGCTGGTCTGGTTTCTGCCACTGGTGCTGGCGAGTGGCGGCAACTCGGGGTCGCAGTCGGCGACCTTGATCATCCGGGCGATGTCGCTGGGTGAGCTGAACAAGCAGAACCAGGCGCTCATCCTGCGACGCGAGGTGGCGACGGGGGTGTCGCTGGGACTGGCGATGGGGCTGTTGGCCCTGATGTTTGCCGTCTGCTACGTGGCCTGGCCGAGCGCGTTGGTTGTGGGGGGCACGATTGCCCTGGTCGTCACGCTGGGGACCACCAACGGGACCCTGCTGCCGATTGTGCTGCGGAACCTGGGGTTTGATCCGGCCCTGATGTCAAACCCGCTGATCGCCAGCCTCTCGGATGCCCTGGGCGTGCTGACGTACTACAACGTCGCGCTCTACTGCCTGAGCCTGGCGTAGACCGCTCGCGGTTGCGAGTGCTCACCGCGATGGTCCTGCCGGGCCGATTCGCGACCTGGCGGTCCCAGGACGCCCCCGCCCCGCCTGCGACGCGCCAATCTATCCGGACCCCACCGGCGTCCGCTTTGGCTGCGCCGACTCGAGCCACGCCGGGGGCACTCCCGCATGTTTCCTCGCCGCTGAGAGCGCACAGTTCTGGCCGCCCGCGTCCTGGGGACCGGGCGGGTCGGGAGTCCTTGCCCGCCGCAGCGCAACGAAGACTGCAGTGGGCGCTCGCGGGGCTGTTTCAGCGCGGCCTGCCCCGGTGAAGAATCGCCGCGATTCCGCAAGCAATGAGGCCCTAAAACTGCCTGCTCACCCCGGTCGAACGACCTGGCTGGGGCATCGAATCGCCACGCCCACAAGCGCGGTCCGAGGATTCTCCGCAGGGCAATCCGCTTGAACGAACTCCTGGAACAGCCAGCCCACAAGACTGGGTTTGCCGCCCACAGGCCGATCATTCGATACCACTGGTAAAGTCCGCAGATTTTCCT
>CAIUHT010000808.1 GCA_903898975.1 uncultured Planctomycetaceae bacterium | reverse complement strand
GTCTGGCCCGGAAGCACGCCGCTTGGCCGCAGACTCCTCCGCGATCACTCCTGAGCGAGGCGTGTCGCGCTTCGCGACGCAACAGCCGATCGGGAGGCTCGCATCAAGTCGCTCCTCGCGACCGAGGGAGCCACAGCCCGTGGCTGTTCACGCCGCCGGGATCCTCCCGTTGACCTCCGCTGTTACGCGGGGGGCTTTACGCCCTGGAGCAGGCTCGATTTGATGTTGGTCAGCTGAAAGGCGTTTCGCATGATCATTTTGCCGCCGACTGTAATCTCGGCTTGAAAGTCAAACAGCGGGTCGAGTTGTTCGACCAGCTTGACCTTGGCCCGCAGCGTGTCGCCCGGCCGGCCGAAGCTCTTGTAGCGCGCCGAGTGGATTCGCACCAACACCCCCAGCGCATACTCGTTGAAAAACGGATCGCTCGTGTCGTAGACCGCCATCGGGTTGTAATGGGCGGCAATCAGGATGCCCGCCGACTGCGTCGTCAGTTCCTGCATCATCGCCCCGGGAAAAATCGGTGCTCCCGGGAAATGCCCCTGGATGAAGAACTCGTCCCCGCGCACCTGCTTTTCCGTCACCACCTCCGTTGGCGAACACGACACCAGCCGCTCGACCAACAGGTAGGGGGGCCGATGGTGCAGGTATTGCTCAACGGTCGGAAAGCTGTGCTGATGGAACGGCATGGTGGCGTCAACTTGGGGAAACGGGCAATCAAGCCAACAGGCTGGTCGGTCGGCGAAGCCTCCCGCAGTCCGGCTGTTGGTCGCAAAGGGCGGGGGCCCGCTCCGACGCGGGCTCTCTCATCCCTCTTGGGGCCGCACGCTGCCTACCAGTCGTCACTGCGGAATGGCGACGCGGGGAGCCCGGCACGATTGTAGAGGTTCGCCCCCGCCGGGTTCATGCTGAATCCGTACCGCACCGCCACTGGCTCGGGAATCTCGGGGTGAGTGCAGACCACCGTGTTCCCGTCGATGCGGGCCTCGGCCCATTTCCACTCCCGCTTCGCCCCGGCGATCGCAAATCGCCGCAGGGGCTCGCCCGCCGTTTCCACCACCGCCTCCCGCCCACTCTTCCGCCCCACCATCAGCCCGCCTCCCAGGTGGTCGAAGTGCACGCGGGCCCGCGATCCTTCGATCTCGAGCTTCGTGAACATCGGCCCGGCGGGTTCCAGCGGTTCGCCGTACTGCTTGGCCAGGGCCCACCGGGCCAGCCGCTCTCCCACGTCGAACTTGTTCTTCGGATGAATGTCGTCGGCGTCCCCCACATCGACCGCCGAGGCCATCCCGGTGTGCGCGATTGCCTGGCAGCGACGCTGGGCGTCGCGGAAGAACGCCCAGCCATCGGCTCGGCCCGGGTCGTCGTGCGGCGCCTGCCACGCCGCCAGTTGCACGAAGTAAAACGGCAGCTCATCGTCGCCAAACCACTTCCGCCAGTCGGCGATCATCGCCCGCTTCTTCGCCACGTACTGCTCGCCTTCGAACGGGCCCCCCGCGTTGTTTTCCCCCTGGTACCAGATCACCCCGCGGAGGGCGGTCGGCACCAGTGGGGCAATCATCCCGTTGTGCAGCGTGACACACCGCGGCCGGAACCGTTTCTCGCCAAACGGAAACTCGGGCCACACGGGGGGCAACGGGATCTCGCCCCCGGCATCCGCCGCCCGCCGGGCCAGCACGCTCCACGCCTCGATCGCCGGGAGAGCCGCCGTCAGTTCTTTCTGGTACAGCGACAGCGATTCCCGCATCTGCTTCGCGAAGGGCTCGAGCGCGGGGGTTGTCAGCAAGGTCTCCTGCGACATCCAGCATTCAATGTTCGTGCCCCCCACACACGAGCGCAACAGCCCGATGGGGACCCCGGTCTGCTGCTGCACCCGGCGGGCGAAGTAATACCCGACCGCGGAAAAGCCCGGGACCGACTGCGGCGTACAGACCTGCCACGCCCCTTCGACATCGGCCTGGGGAGCCTGCGCGAAGTGATACCCGACGCCAAAGTGGCGAATCAGGGGAAAGTTCGCCTCCTCGATGTCGGCCCGTGCATCGCACGCCCCCAGCGGGAACTCCATGTTCGACTGCCCGCCGCACAGCCAGACATCTCCCAGCAACACATCGCGAACCTCGACCGCCTGGCGGCCGGTCACCCGCAGTGTCAGCGGCTCGGAGGACGCCGGTTGCGCCCGCAGCACCACCTGCCAGCGTCCCTGCTCGTTCGCCACCCCCTGCGCCCGCTCGCGGCCCAACTCGACAGTCACCGTCTCGCCGCGCTCGGCCCAGCCCCACACCGGCAAGGGCTTGTCGCGCTGCAGCACGGCGTGGTCGCTGAACAACCTGGGCAACCGCACTTCGGCGATCACCTCCCGTTCGCACACCCCACACACCACAGCCAGCAGCAGGCACCAGCGCAGACCACTCATCGAGAGACTCCGAAGAAGAACCACAGCAGACCGCAGCAGATCGCCGCCAGCGGAGTGAACGCCCAGCAGGCGTCCCCCACCCCGCACGCATCAGACGGACCGCATCTTACGGACCACCCCCGCTCTTCGCCTCCGATCGCGCCATCCCGAGGCATTTGCGAACGTCGCCCCACCTCGCGCCGGGTGGCATTGTTGACAGATTTGGGTTGTTCAGACTGCCGACATGGGTGATGTGCCGACATTTCGGAACTGCCGCGTCGGTTGACAGCCTTGGCTGGACCAGGGCTGGCCAGACATGCAACGCCTCAAGTAACATCGGCGACGTGGCGTGGCAGTG
>CAIUHT010000807.1 GCA_903898975.1 uncultured Planctomycetaceae bacterium | reverse complement strand
TGCTCTCCGAGCCCGATCTCGGCCCCGCTGACCTCCCGCCCGGGTCCGAGCACCCACCGGCACCCCCGGGGCCGGGTGTGCTCCCGGAGCCGCGACTGTATGTGGCGTCCGACTCTGAAGCCGAGATCGACATCGCCCGCCTCCCTCCCGAGGTGGTCCCGGTCCCCCCCGACGAACAGGCGCCGCGTGGCGTCGTCATTCTCGATCAGGTCATGGGCCGGCGGGATGCCTCGGGTCGCCCCTACACGTTCTGGCGCCGCCTCCGCCATCGCTTGTTTGGCATGGCTCTCGGGCTGACGGTCGTCTCTGCCGGGGCGCTCGTCATCGGCCTCGTCGGGGGCCTCGACGACTCCTCCCTCGAACTGGGCGAAGAGCTTGTTCCCCTGGGCAGCTCCGCCGTCGTCTTTCCGGACGATCCGGAAACCAGCCTGCGGGTTCTCGAAACGCCTGCGTCCCCCACCACCGCTCGCCCAGGTGCCCCCGCGGGCGACGAAGACTGGGATGCCGCGGACGATGCCCCGCCCGCCATCCGGTTCACAGGCACCATTGAAGACGACGACACCATCGCCGCTGAACCGGGAGAGCCCCGCTCATGACCCCCCTGGCGCAGGCCCTCCGACGCGCCGCCCCACTCCGACCAGCCCCCCGCGCGACAGTCTCCCGCGCGACAGACTCTCGAGCGACTGACCTGCTGTCGACTGACCAGCAAGTCCCTGTCGCTCCCGCCTCGGAATACGCCCCCTCTACCGATCACAATCCCCCGGCGACCCAGGTTCCGGCGACCCAGGTCCCGGCGACCCAGGTTCCAGCCAGCCCGGCACCGGTCTCACAGGGCTCGGGCTCTCAACCTTCAGCCGCGCAGCCTCTAAGATCGGAAGAGCCCTCGCGGTTGAGTCCCGTCGGTGGCAACTCTCTGGTTGCCGTGGCGGCGGCTCCCTGTGGCCTCGCGGCTCAGCACCTCGCCGACTGGCAGCGGGCCACGCAGGCCCGCCGTGTCCTGGTACTCGCCACCCGCCCCGATCCCCGCTGCCAGCAGCTGCTCGCCTCGCTCGCCCGCCAGCTCGCCACCCTCACTCCCGCCCGGATACAGCCCCTGCCGCTGGCGACCGCTGCGAGCGACACAGCCACTTTCGGCACAGAGCCGACAGACGCCTCGCTCTCCTCCACCGACCGCACCGCGCCCACCCCTGGCTCTGATGGGCCCGGCCCCGTTGTCACGCTGCTCGATGGCACCGCCTGCTCGCTTGCCGAACTGGCCCCCTGGCTGGTCTCGGGCGTGGTCGATGGCCTGCTGGAAATCCACCCCGCCCAGTCGGGATCCGCACCCCCCGCCTGGGAGTGTCTGCGCCTGGCCGCCGACATTCCCCTCGTGGGCGTCGTTGAGATCCGTTCCTCCCCTCACCCCGGCTCTCCGCGCGTCGCATGTACCTGAACCACTGGCAACTCGCCGCCCCCCCGTTTCACAACGACCAGGACCCCCGGTCGTATTACCCGGGGGAGCCGCACGAAGAGTGCCTGCTGCGGCTGCAGTTCGCCGTCGAACAGCGGCCCGGGCTGGCCCTGCTGCTGGGGGAGCCGGGCTGGGGCAAGTCGCGGCTGATTCGCGAATTGGCGGTGCGGCTGGATGGCCGACAGACCCCGCTGCTGTCGGTGTCAACTCCCGGCTGGCAGCCTGCGGAACTGTTGGCGTGGATCGCCGTCGAACTGGGCATCGACCCCGCGCAGGTCGATTCCCGCACCGCCGGGTGCGATCGGATCTGGCGGGAACTCTCGGCCCGACTGGAAGAACTCGCAGCTCAGAACTGCGCGCCGGTGCTGGTGCTGGAAGAACCCCAGCCCGCCGACCTCGTGCAGCTGGCGCCGACTCTTCGCGCTCTGCTCGGCTTCGCCCCGAGAGGGAATCCGACCCTCAGCCTCGTCTGTGTTGGTCCTCCCGAGCTGGAGGCGCAGCTCGCCCGGTTTCCGGCACTGCACGACCGCCTCACCGCGCGGGCCGTGCTGTCGCCGCTCTCCGTGGAAGACACCGCAGGCTACGTTGCGCATCGCCTGCAAGTGGCCGCCCAGGCACCGGGCCGCGCCGGGGCCAGCTCGCCCCACACTCCGGCGCTGCAGTCCGGGGTCGCGGGCCGGCAACTGTCGCACGACCCGGCGTGGCCCTTCACCCCCGAGGCCCTCGCGACCGCCCATCGTCTGACGCAGGGGAGCCCCCGCAAGCTGAATCGCTTGTGCGACCTGGCGTTGCTGTTGGGCTTCAGCGAAGAGACGCGGGAGATCACCCCGCACCAGCTCGCGATCGTCGCCCAGGAGTTCAGCCCGCAATCCCGGATCGCGGCATAGAGCCAGCTCATCGGTCCCCGCGGTGAAGTCCAACGCGGCAAAGCTCAACGCAACAAAGCTCAACGCGGCAAGGCCGAACGCGGCCACCATCACCGCCATCCCGGGCGGTCTCACCCCAGCGCTAAGCCCTCTTCGGCCGCAAGAGGCCGCTGACCAACAGGTCGGCACGATCGAAGCGGCTTTTCAGAAGCCTGCAATCGCCCTCAAGGTGGTGTCGTCTCTCGGGGAGACGGATCGCGGGCCATAAGTCCCGCTGGCGTGCGCGACAGTCGGTTCGCGTCAGCAGCGTTGGAACCTCTGCGCGATCGTGATCGCAATCCCTCAGATCGCAGCGCGGGCTGGCTGGGGTGCAGATCGAATCAAGGGCATCACAGGAACAGTGAGGCCGCACCTCAGGCCCGACATCCCGTCCCGCGCGACTAAAAAAAACAGCCGACTGGCAAGAGAGGCGCTCGCCCGAGGTGGTTGCATTCCATCCCGGCTCCCCTGCCAGTCGGCTTACTCGTTGGAAACGTCCGGGAGTCTTGGTTTCTCCGGCAAGACTCTCGAACGTTCACCGTGTCGCGTCAGAAGAGAAATGCAATCGGCATGCCAGTCGCGCCCGAGTCGCAGGAAAAATTTGGGTGAGTCGGGAATTACCGAGAAAAACCGCGATTTTCCCGCAGGCAGCCCCCGATCGGCTCACCCGCTGGGTTGCCCCTTTGCATGGCAGTTCCCCCGGGGGTCTGCTCAAATCGAGTGCGACTGGTGCCTGGTCCCTGGTGCCGTCGCTCTCACCCCGGGCTCACGCCTTCTTCTTTCGCCATTCATCGGGTCTGAACATGCCTCGGTGTCGCGCAGTTCCGCACCTCCTTGTCGGGTTTCTGGCGGGCCTCTGGTTCGCAGTGGTCGCGCCCCCTCGGCCCCTCGTGGCAGCCCCCCCCATCCCCCACGCGCAGGACCGCCCTCCTGGACCTCCCCGCACTCCCGCCGAGGCCCTCGCCTCATTCAAGGTGCCCGCCGGGTTCTCGGTTGAACTCGTCGCCAGCGAGCCGCAACTGGTCAACCCGGTCGCCATGTGCTTTGACGAACGGGGCCGCATCTGGGTCTGCGAGAGTGTCGAATACCCCCGTCGCTCACCCGGCCCCGGACAAGATCGCGTCAAGGTGCTCGAAGACACCGACCACGATGGCCGCGTCGACAAGGTGACCCTCTTCGCCGACGGGCTGAACATCCCCTCGGGGATCGCCGTCGGTCATGGCGGTGTCTGGGTTGCCAACGCCCCCGACCTGCTCCTGCTGCGCGACACCGATGGCGATCTCGTCGCCGACACCCGCGAAGTGGTCGTCACCGGGTTCGGGCGGTTCGACACGCACGAACTCCCCAACTCGCTCGTCTTCGGTCCCGATGGCTGGCTGTATGGGCTCAATGGGGTCTTCAATGGCAGTCGCATCGAGCACCAGGGACAGACGCACGAATTCACCTGCGCGATGTTCCGCCTGCACCCGCAGACCCGCCGGTTCGAACTCTTCGCCGAGGGCACCAGCAACCCCTGGGGCATCGCCTTCGACCGCGAGGGGAGCGCGTTCCTGTCGGCGTGCGTCATCGATCATCTCTGGCACATCGTCCAGTCGGGCTACTACCACCGCCAGGCGGGGGCCTACCCCCCCCACACCTGGAAGATCGAATCGATTGTGCAGCACAAGCACCAGAAGGCGGCATACTGCGGCATCACCCACTACGACAGTGACGCCTACCCTCCCGAATGGCGCGGTCTGCTCTTCATGGGGAACATCCACGGCAACTGCGTGAATGTCGATCGCCTCCGCCGCGCGGGCTCGACCTATTTCGCCACCGGTGAGCCCGACTTCCTCTCGACCGACGATGCCTGGTTCATGCCCGTCTCGCAGAAGACCGGCCCCGATGGTTGCCTCTACGTTCTCGACTGGTACGACCAGTATCACTGCTACCAGGACGCCAACCGCGACCCGCAGGGCATCGAGCGGGCCAAGGGACGGCTGTATCGCGTCCGTTATCGCGACACCCCCCGCGCCGGCTCCTTCGATCTCGCCACCGAGTCCGATGCCCAACTGATTGCCCGCCTCAATTCGGGGAATGGCTTCTTCCGGGAGACCGCGCAGCGGGTGCTGGCCGAACGTCAGCAGGCTTCGACCACCGCCGCGCTCGCCGCCGTGGTCGCCCGCCCCGACGCTCCCCGCCCCCAGCGGTTGCACGCGGCCTGGGCGCTCGCGTCGCACCCCTTCGCTCCCGAACGACTGGCCACCTGGCTCGCCGACCGCGATCCCGCCGTGCGGGCTCACGCCATTCGGCAACTGGCCAACCAGCCGAAGATTCCCCCCGCGCTGGCCCAGGCGGTCGCCGCCCGTGCCTCCGATGAGAGTCCCGATGTCCGCCTGCAGGTCGCCATCGCCGCCGGGCGCGGTGCCGCGGGCGACAACGCCGTCACCGTGCTGCTCGACGTGCTGGCCCGGTCGGCGGAAGATCCCCTTATCCCCCGGGTGGTCTGGGCGAATCTTCAGCCCCGGCTCGCGGCGAACCCCGCTCAGTTCTTAAGCCAGTGGCAGCAGCAGACCCCACTGCCCGAGGCGCTCGCCACCGACCTGGTGCCCCGCCTGTTTGATCGGCTGCTGGATGCCGAGGCGGGCGGTGACGCGGCCCGGCAGGCGGTCGCCGATCTTGCCACCGACACCGCCACCAGGCTCCCCACCGTCGCTCCACTCTGCCTCGATCGTCTCGCGGCCAAGGTGCAGAACCGCGAACTGTCTGGCAAGAACCTGCGGCGGTTGCGCGACGCGTTCGAACCGTTGCAGACCCGGTTGCTGGCCGAGGGATCCACCGGTCCCGCGGCACTCTCGGCGGCCCTGCTGGCGACTTCGTGGGGCGATGACCGCGGCCGCGCGGTGGTCGGCCGGGCGCTCACCGACACAACCCTGCCCAACTCGACCCGCATTCGCGCCCTCCGCGCCCTGGTCGCCGTCGACGATGAGCGGCTGCACGCCGATCTCCCCGCGTTGCTCCGTCAGCCCGCGGGCGAACTTCCCGCACCGGCCCGGCAGGCGGCGGGCGAGTTCCAGGCCCAGGTACTGGGCGAACTGGCCCGGCTGAAGGCTCCGCAGGTGGCCGATGCCGTGCTGGTCGCCTGGCCCGAGCTGGCCCCCGAGTTGCAGCCCCGCGCCGTCGAGTTGCTGACGCAGCGGGTGGCGTGGGCGCGGGCGTTGCTCGCGGCGATGGGCCGCGGGACGGTCCCAACGACGGTGCTGGGCCAGAACCAGGTCCGCAGGCTGCTGGCCACGCGGGATGCCGACCTGGCAGCCGATGTCGCCCGCCACTGGGGGACCATCCGCGAAGGGACCGATCTCGAACGCGAGGCCCGCATCGCCGAATTCCGCGCCGCCTTCCGCGAGGAAGGGGGCGATCCCGAGCGGGGCCGCGCGGCGTACAACAAGGTCTGCGGTCAGTGCCACAAGCTGCATGGCGAAGGGGCGGAAGTCGGCCCCGACCTGACGCTGAACGGTCGCTCGAGTTTCGACCAGTTGCTCTCGAACGTCTTCGATCCGTCGCTGGTCATCGGAGCCGCCTACCAGGCCCGCACCATTCTCACCAAGGGGGGGCGGGTGGTGACTGGGCTGGTGGTGGAAGAAAGCCCGGCGCGGGTTGTGTTGAAGCTGCAGGGGGGCAAGCCGGAAGTGATTCCCGTCGACGAAATCGACGAGCAGAAAACGAGCGAGCTGTCGCTGATGCCCGATGACGTGCACAAGACGCTCACCCGCCGCGAGCAGCTCGATCTGTTCGCCCTGCTGACACTCGACAAGCCTCCCGCCGACCCGCAGGCCCGCAGCATCCCCGGCCTGCGCGACACCACTCCCCGCGAAGCGACCGAGCCCGCCCAGTTCGGCAGTGTGCTGGCGGAAGTCGCGCCGGGGTTCGTCACTCGCGGTGTGGGCGAAGGAGGGCTGGCCCTGCTGGGAGCGTATGCCGGGCGGGACCTGGTGCTGCGGACGCACCCGATCGATCGCGAGACCCCCTGCGTGCTGCAGCGGACAGTCGCCGTCCCCCCCACAGGCGGCCGCCTCAAGCTGGCGGTCGCACACGACCGGCGGGGCGACTGGCAGCTGATCATTCGGGGGAACGATCGCGTGCTGCTCGAGCGGGCGGTCTCTCCGGAAGCGGGAACGGGATGGATCGATCTCGATCTCGACCTCGCTCCGTTCGCGGGGCAGTCGGTCAGCCTGTCTCTCGAAAACCATCCCTCCGGTTGGTCGAATGAGTTTGGCTACTGGCAGAACATTCGCGTCGAAGTTCCGTCACCCGCTGCCTCACCCAAACCTCCCGCCAACTGACCGTGGCGGGAGGTGACGCCGGGGCCTCGCAGCCCGCGTTCACCCCGGCACTTCCCCCCCCAAAAAAACTGGAGCCCGACAACCCGGGCACCGCACTCCGCGAACTCCCGTCCCGCATGACCCACCCCGTCCGC
>CAIUHT010000806.1 GCA_903898975.1 uncultured Planctomycetaceae bacterium | reverse complement strand
CCGACCACTGGGGCCAGCCTGGAGGAGGGTTGGGAGGTTCGAACAGGGGCCGCAGTTGGCGATGGATGGCCCGCCGGGCGGCGGCAGGGAGTTCGAGGCAGAGGGGGGACTCGACCAGCCAGCTGCACGGGGCGGCAAGCAGGCGCGTTTGCAGGTCGAGTCGGCGGAGCGAGGGGGTGGCCCGAGAGGGGCGCGACTCGAACCAGCGGCGATAGTCTGGATCGGGCTGGATTGGCCCGGGCAGCGGGGGCTGATCGGCCAGCAGCAGAACCCGCACAAAGGCAGGGACCGAGTCGAGCGGTGCCCCGGTCGCCGCCTCGTAGGCGACGCGGGTGGCCAAGGTGAGGAAGTTCGCCTGGTGGTCGTGCAGCAGCAATGGCACCACATCGCTGGTGGCCCGCAGGTGGCGCTGGCCGGCGGGACTGAGTGCGAGATTGACCTCGTGGATGCGGGCTCCGGTCTGGGCGAAGCGTGCGAGCGCATCGGCGGAGGCGAGATTGCCTAGGTGCTCGAGCCCGGCAGCGTCACCGGTGACGTAGTAGCCTCCCCAGCGGCGGGCGAAGGGAGTCTGGTCGGTGATTCCCGACCAGCCGTGCCGGGGCTTCCCTTGCGGGTCGGTCACAAACGAGCGGAGAGGAAACCCGGGGACCTGGCGGGTGTGTTCGGAGACATGACAGGCGAGACAGTTGTCATCGCGGGTCAAGCGCGGGGGAGCGTCGGGCGAGAAGCGGAGCGCGTAGAACAGAGGTCCGCGGCGGGGATCGACGACCGACATCTCGAGCGCGGCGGCACCGGGGGTGAATGCGACCGAGGTGGTGTCGTGAAAGTAGACCGCCCGGGGGTTGGTGGGGGAGATGAGACGGCCCTGGGCGGCGTTTTTGGCGAACACCAGCCACTGCGATTGGACCGGGACGCCGAGCGCCTCGAGCACGACGGGCAGAGCGAGGTGGGGCTCTGGAGGGAGGGAGATTTCGCCCGCGGTGACCTGGGAGGCGAGGCGGGTGAGGGGATTGTCGGCGGGGGCGAAATAGTCGATCGGAGGGCCCCGCAGCGGAAACCGCTGCAGGGGAGGCGCGGGATTTTCGGTGGCAGTGACGGTGGCAGTGACGGGGGCAGTGTCGGTGGCAGTGTCGGTGGCAGTGTCGGTGGCAGTGTCGGGGGCAGTGTCGGGGGCAGTGACGGGGGCAGTGACGGGGGAGTCTGACGCCGGCTGGGGTGGAGTCGAGGAGTTGGCCGGGGACTGTGCAAGGGACTCTGGCAGGGGTTGAGGTGGGTTTGGGGCCATGGCCCGAGCGGAGGTGCGAACCGGGTCTTGGCCAGCGCAGCGGGCGATGAGACCGTGGGTGAGCCCGGCTGCCATCAGGAGAGCGAGCGTCCACTCTCGCGGCAGCGGGAGGCACGGTGCGATGGGGCAAGGCCGGACGGGGGGCCGATTCGCGGTCGTGGGGAACCGGCGGGCGGTCAACTTACCCTGCCCGGGCTGTCCGGATACCATGGGACTTGGTTCCTGCCAGGGGGAATGGTGCGATGTTTCAGCGATCTTCGTTTGCCCGGCCAATCATCCTGGCCGCTGTGTTGCTGCCGCTGATTGTGGCCCTGCTGGTGATCTGGGTGGTCGACCAGACCGAGGCGCAGCGGTGGGTGGCGTTGGCCACCGGGGTGGTGCTGCTGACCCTGATTCTCTTCGGGGTGGTGATTTATTTCTACTGGACGATCCGCGAGGTCAGCCTCAGCCGTCGGCAGGCCAACTTTCTCGATGCCGTGACCCATGAGCTGAAATCGCCGATCGCCTCGCTCAAGCTCTGCCTGCAGACACTCGACCTGCGGCGATTGAGCCCGGGGGAAGAGCGGGAACTGCACCGGTTCATGCTGGAAGATATCCAGCGCCTGGACGGCTTGATTGACGACCTCCTGACCGTCGCCCGGTTGGGAGCCGAGCCGGTGTTGATCGAAATGGAACAGGTTTCCATCCCCGCCGTGATGCGGCACTGCATTGACGAAGTATGCCGTCGGCACCAGCTGGACCCGTCGCGGATTGAGATGGCGATTCCCCCCTGCCTGGTGCGGGGGCGGCAGCGGGACCTGGAGGTGGTGTTTCTGAACCTGCTGGACAATGCGGTGAAATATGGCGGGAGTGAGCCGCGGGTGGTGGTGGATGGCCGGTTGCTGAGGCGGGGCGTGGTGGTGATCCGGATTTCGGACAATGGGGAGGGAGTGGAGTACGACCTGCGGCGGAAGATCTTTCAGAGGTTCTATCGGGGGGGATCGGAGTTGGAGCGAACGACGAAGGGGACGGGGCTGGGACTGCACATTGTGAAATCGCTGCTGGCCCGGATGCGGGGTTCGGTGAGCGTGAGTGGCCGGGGCCCACTG
>CAIUHT010000805.1 GCA_903898975.1 uncultured Planctomycetaceae bacterium | reverse complement strand
TGAATGATGGGTCACACCGGTTTCGCTGAGAGCTATCTGACGGGTGGCACCAGTTTGGGGTGGCACCAGTTTGGCGCCATCTGACGGGTGGCACCGGTTTGGGGGTGTTGATGTGATTCCGGGTTCAGGCATGCGGGCTGGGGAGGGGTTGCGGCGTAGTGTCCTCGGGGTCGGCCGGGTGGTGCGAGGGCATGTTGGTTTTCGTCGGTGGGTGGCTGAACTTGGGGGGCAGTCGGCGAGACTTGATTCATGTCTCGCAAGTCGTGGAGTCGGGGGTGGAAGATTGGTTGGGGTCCCGACAGTGGCCCGTTGATCGATCCGCAGACCGAGACTGGGGCTCATACGGTTGGGACAAGTCAGAGCTGGACGTTCGGCCGAACAGGTCGCCGCCTTCGCCAACCTGCATGACAACCGTCCATGGGAGGGATTCCAGCCAAGTCAATTGTCCGCAAGAGGTTAGCCTCGCCAAGAAAGCTGGGACCGCCCGTTGGAAGCAATCACCCCCGTCCGTGCTGGCAGTGGGTCCCCGACTGCGCTATCCTGCGGGCTCGGCGTGAAGGGTTCTTCATCTTCCGCACTGGTTCCCCCGACTCGACCTGCCTGTTGCGATCTGCCTGTTCCGCCCCGCCTCTCCCCTCAGCCCCTCCCGACGATGCCCCTCCAGCTTGGCACGGCGAAAGCAATTCCTGGCAAACTCACCTACGGCACCTGGGATCTCGTCGAGCATCCCACCGGGGGCAAAGACCAACTTCCGGTGGTGCTGGCCCAAGGTTCGCCGCGGGGGCCGGTCTTCTGGCTCACGGCAGGCATCCACGGGAACGAGCACGCCGGACTGCAGGCCCTGCACCTGCTGGTGACGAAGTCGCTGGTTCGGCAGTTGCGGGGGACCATTGTGTGCCTGCCGGCGCTCAATCCCGCCGGGCTGCGGACCATGCGTCGCGAAGCGTATTACCACCCGGGCGATCCCAACCGGCTGTTTCCCGACCAGCGGCCCCGCAACCACAACGATCCCGACAGCGATCCGCCGTCGATTCTTGAGCGGGCTTATACCCGGCTGTTCATCGAGATGCGGGATTCGGCCAACTACTGGATCGACCTGCACAACACCTGGACCGGTTCAATTTCGATGGTCTACCGCGACCGGGTCTATTATCGGGACGACGGCACGCCTGCGGCGGTTCGGCAGGCGAAGGCCGAAGCGGAAAATCTCGACCGGCAACTGGGCGAAATGTGCGACGCGTACGGTCACAGCGTGTTGAACGAGATGGGTTGCTCGGCGTACTTCGAAGACAACCTGCATCGCTCGACGACCGGCGCGGCGGTCAATGTGGCCCGCATCCCCGCGATGACCATGGAACTGGGGACGGGGCACATGCCCGATCCGCACATTGTCGCCGCCTGCGTGACCGGGCTGACCAACGTGCTCAAATGGGCCGGGATGCTTGAAGGGGAGTACGAGCCCATCACGGGGATCAAGGTGGTCCAACCGGGATATCCCTGCCGACGGCGGGGAACCCCGCGGGTGACGGTCCCCTGCGTGGTTCGCCACCTGGTCGAACCGGGCGACGTGGTCCGCAAGGGGGACCCCATCGCGGAGGTCCGCGACATCTGGGGCCGGCCGATCGCCGAGCGGGTGCTCCGGGCCGAAACCGACGGCTGGATCATGGGCCGGACGCACGGGATTGTGCACTACCCGGGGGCCGAGGTGACCGGCATGGGTGTCCCCGACGATCTCCCCACCGTGCTCCCGTATCCCAAGGGGTTCTCGCCTCCCAAGGGCTGAGTGCCCCTCCGCCCGGCTTCGCGAAAGCTGACGGCGGGGCGGCGGCCTGACCAATCTGACCCGCTTTTGGCCTGTGAAATGGTCCGCCACGTGACGGACGGGGGGCTGCAGTTGGTCGCCCCAAAGCTGGCGAGATCGACAACGGGTCCGTCGCGTTGGCCCGGGACTGGTGTGTTTACCCAGGGCTGATATGTTCGCGGGGGGGCCACCAACGCGGCACCGTGTTAGTCACGTGCCGACGGATCAGCGGCGTCGACTCCACCGCCGCACCAGTGCCACGCAGACCACCCCGATGGCGATCGCATCGGCCCCGAAGCCCTGGCCGGCGATCTCGCGGATTTCGGGGGGCCGTTCGAGGTTGGACTGCGAGGCGGCCCGTTCGAACTCGACGTCGAGGCCGTCGGGGCGAGTTTCTGACAGGTCTTCGAACTCAGTCAGGTGCGGCACATTGAACAGGTCGAGGCCCTTGATTGCCTGCAGTGATTTGAGCTTACCCAGCAACGGCACATTGAGCCGCTGTGACCAGACCGGCGTTCCCGCCCACAAGCGGCGTGTCTGAGAGAGGAAGCCATCCATTCGCCCGGTCGAGAAACAGAACAATCGGAGCGAGCGGTTCCTGCGCTGCGGCCCCGAGTCGCGCGGTTCCTCTACTGCCTCGCGATAGGGGTAGAAGGGAGTCGCGGTCTGGAACGACAGGCAGACGGCCGGCATTTTCAGGGGTTGCACCATCGATGTGACCGCAGGTGCCCTGGTCCCGGCCGAGGTGCGTTCCGCGACACCCTCATCGCTCGCGGGTGTTGCCGCCTGGGTGGATTGGGAGCTCACCGATTGGGGGCTGGCCGGGCCGGGGCTGGCCTCCGCCACCGAATTGGTTGCTGAATCTGAACCCTCCTCGCCCGGTGGAGTTGTGGCCACAGTTTTCGCGGGATCGTTTGTGTAGCGGAATGCGCTGATCTTCCAACCGCGTTTCAGGTAGGGGCGCAGCCAGTCGGTCAGGCGATCGTTCGTGCTGAAGCCGTGATCCTGAAGCCAAGAGATCAACGCTTCGGGCTCAGCGGCCGAGAGCACCACCACTTCCTGGCCGGTGAGTTGAGTCCGCGAATGGACCACCACCGATTTCACATCCATGGCGGGCAGGGCGTTGGTCACAGGGGGCTCGGAACAGCCCCAACTTCGGGCCCGCTTGCGCACCTCGATCCGCGGGGCGGTCAGTAACAGCAACTCTTCAAAGATGGTATTGTCGACTTCGGTAAAGGTGGGCACAGTGGGGGTGGGAACCAGGAACGCGAGGGAGTCTCCGTTGGTCTCGAACGTCGCCCGCCGGAGGAAATGCTGAGTTTGCCGCTCCTCATCCCAGATCAGGATCGCCTGCTCTTCACGCATGCGAATCGACTGGCCCGAACCGCCCACCGCCAGGCAGGCCACGGCGGCAGTGGCAAGGCTCCCAATAAGCCAGCCTGCCCCGATCAGCCACCTCATCTTTCCCACAGAGTTTGCCACGTCCACTTCCCCCCCAAGAACACCCTCGGAAACCGCTCGGCGCATAAAACCTCTCCGCGATGACACTGATTCACGGAGTGGTTCCATCGAGTTCGCACCAGCACACCAGAAACGACGTGAGGACGGCCGGTTTGGTTCCCGAATGCTAGCAGATTTCCGCTCGATTCGTGGCAACGGGTCGCACACCCAGACCAGTACCCCCCGCGTCCCCACCCTCTGACGCTGGCACAATCCGCCGTCTGCCCGGCTACTACCCGTCGACTGGTTTTCGGGCTGGCCCTCCAGGCCAGCACATTCGCGACCGCGTGCCATGCCTTCCTCGCCCATCCCTCCTCGCCACGCCCACCCCACGCTCACTCCCGCCGAGTGCAGTGTCCAACTGAGGCAACTTGCCCACGAGGCTGGTTTTGATCTTGTGGGAATCACGCCCGCCGTCCGCCCCGGTGGCTTTGACCACCTGGTCGACTGGATCGCCCACGGCTATCACGGCGAGATGGATTACATCCCCCGCCGACTCGACGCCTACGGCGACCTCGACCGCGTCTTGCCCGGCGCTCGCACCGTGGTCGCCCTGGGGGTGAACTACTTCACCCGACCCGAAGCAGAACCACAAGCGACTTCACACAACGCTCCTGGGTCGCCCTCGGCTCCCGACTCGATCACCCCACAGCTGTCATCCGCAGCTTCTGCCGCGCCGCCCCCTGTCCCCGGTCGGGTCGCCCGTTATGCCTGGGGCCCCACCGACTATCACGACCTGCTCCGCGCGCGTCTCAAGCGGCTCATCACCTCGCTGCGCACCGTGCTTCCCCAGGCCCACGCCCGGGGCGTGGTGGATACCGCCCCCGTCCTGGAGCGCGACTTGGCCCAACGGGCGGGGCTGGGCTGGTTCGGCAAAAACACCCTGCTCATCAATCGCCCCCTGGGCAGCTGGCTGTTTCTGGCCGCAGTGCTGCTCGATGTCGAAGTCGAATACGACGCCCCGTTCACACACGATCATTGTGGCACCTGCACCCGCTGTCTCGACATCTGCCCCACCGACGCCTTCCCCGCCCCCCGCGTCCTCGATGCCCGGCGCTGCATCTCGTACCTGACCATCGAACTGCGTGGCAACATTCCCCTCGAATTGCGTGCGGGAGTCGAAGACTGGCTCTTCGGCTGCGACTTGTGCCAGGAGGTCTGCCCCTGGAATCGCAAGGCCCCATCGACTTCCGACCCCGCCTGGTCGCCACGCCACGCCGCGGGTGTGGTCGAAGTACTCGAGTGGCTGTCGCTCTCGGATGCCGACCTGAC
>CAIUHT010000804.1 GCA_903898975.1 uncultured Planctomycetaceae bacterium | reverse complement strand
AGTGTGGGTGTGGCCCGAGGCCCGTTGCCGTAGTCGAGCTTGCCGTATTCCACGGGCACGGCATACGTCCACCGCGTTTCCCCCGTCGCGGCGTCAAGACACAACAGCCGCTCCTGCTCGCCGGGCTCGGTCACCCGGTCTTGCACATACACCCGCCCCGCCTCGGTGGCCAGCCCGCCATAGCCTCCGCCCAAAGGTTGCCGCCACAGGCGAGGCAGGCCACTGGCCGGCCACTGCTCGGCAATGGGAGGCCCCCGCCAGGTTTCGTCCCCTCGCGGACCACCCCAGTGGGGCCACTCCTCGGCCAACACGCGGGTCATCGCCCCGGACGCAAAAACCGCCGCGCAGGCGGTCAACAGTCCCCAAAGAACTCGGCGGGGGGCCGCACCAAACCGCGTTGTCAGCGCTGCCATCCCAGACCGCCACCCCTGTTGTGCCCTGCGACTCATGGCCTCACCTTGTCTGTGTGGGTTCCCCTGGCTGGCCTCTCTCCACCTGGGCCGCAGTTGTCACGCTTCCCGGGGCCAGGCCACTGCTGGGAGGCACGGGGCCGGGTGGATTCTGGCCGGATTGATGCTGGGCCGCAGCAGCGTCGCCACGGGCCCACGCACTGGCAATTGCCGTGTCGAGAAACAGCTGTGACGTATGGTACAGCAGCATCGGGAACATCGCGAAGGGATGGGTGGTCCCAAAGGTGAGTGGGTTGGTGGCGATGTACAGGCCGATGGGGAGCGTCTTTTGGCTCCCCGCGAAGGCGACGGCCCGCTGGGCGCCGACGGGGAGTCCCGCCCGACCCGCCAGCCACCACCCGGTCACCAGCACCACCAGGTGCAATCCCGCGCAGCTCACCAGTGCGACCAGCAGGCTCCCCACGCTGATGGGCGAACCCTGGGGGGTCTCGGCAGAGTGCAGCCAGTCGTGCAGTTTGTCGCCGGCCCGCAGCGCGGCGGTCAGCACCATCAGTTCAATCAGCACCTGCGCACAGGTGCTGATCTCGGTCTTGTATCGCGTGGCGAATTGTCCCAGCGGAGGGATGGCCCGCAGCAGTTGCCCGGCAGCGGTGGGGAGCAGCACGGCGACCAGCAGATCGAGCATCATCTCCTTGAGGTCGAGGGGAACGGTGGTGGAGGTGGTCCACCGCAGCCAGAGGGGCGTCAGCAGGAAACACGACAGGTTGGTCGCCAGGGTCACCAGCAGCGAGATCGCATCGTTCCCCCCGGCTTTGCGGGTCATGACCGACGCCGCGGCGGTGGTGCAGGGGACGGTGGCGGCGATCATGAGCCCCAGCCGAAGGTCGGGGACCCATTGGGCGGGCATCAGGCACCAGGCCAGCGCGGGGACCAGCCCGTAGTTCAGCAGGCAGCCTAGCAGGACGGGGAACGGCGAGCGAAACGCCGCCCACAGCTTGCCACTGTCGAGACTGAACGACATGAGCAGCAGAACCCCGGCGGTGACGGTGCGGGGTTTCAGCCAGCCCAGGTATCGGCCCGCCTCCTCGGCCCCTCCCAGCAGGCCCACGGAGAGGCCGGTCACCAGCAGGAACGACAGGGTGGTCAGGAACCAGTGTTGCTTCCAGAAGTTGCGCATGCCTGTGAATAGCGGGCACCGGTCCGCAATGCAAACCGGCCAGGATCCACGGCGTGGGCGAGCGGGTAGCGCCTCGCCCAGGGACGCAGGCGAACAGGGAGCGGAGAGTGCGGGGGGGGAGGAGGTGAGGCGAGTTCGTCGCGTGCGAGGGAGATGCTCGCAGGGGAGAGCCAGGCGTGGAGCGCGGCTCTCCCCTCGAGGGCGCGGCGTTCAGGAACGGGGGGTTCGCGACCGGCGGCGGGCCCACAGCAGTCCGACCGCCGCGCAGCCGGCGAGTGTGACCGCGGAAGGCTCGGGGACCACGAACTCGGACGGGTCGAGATACAGGATGAACGACCTGGCTTGAGAGTCTTCGTCGTACAGAAAACCGCCAAAGGTGTTGCCGTCGGGCGTCATCTCGTTGATGTACACAACGTTGATGCTGATGTCGGGCAAGGCATCCTGGAACGAAAACCCAAAGTGCTGTTCGGCGTACAGGCCAAACGGTTTTGAGCCGAGGCCTTCCCGCCAGATTTCGCTCATCAGGTTCTGTGTGAACAGCACGATCGACCCATCGTCAGACACGTGGGTACCGCCCAGGTCAAACGAGCCACCTGGCGGGAGCTGTTTCAGCACCTCGAGATCGCCGTTGATCCACCGGGCGATGGAGTCGCCCGCGGCGGAATCCACCGAGCCCACGATGACCGAACCATCGGCTGAGACATTGATTGCCGAGGGTAGTTCATGGCCGCCGGGGAGATCGGGCAGGATGCTCATCACTCCATCGCGCCACACAACCGCATGGGTCACGTTGGGGCCGGAGATGGTGCCGACAATTGTCCGGCCATCGGCACTGATGCCATTGGCAGAGCTGCCCAGTGTTCCCTCGGGGACAGCCAGGAAGGTTCTCACGCCCCCCTGCCAGAACGCTGCACGATCGGTCCCACCTCCCCCTACCCTCCCGACCACAATCTGGCCATCGGTCGACACGCTGGTCCCCGGTCCAGTCACCGAGTATTTGTCCCCGGGACCCTGCAGTGTCACCAGCAGGCCGTTTTCCCACCGAAAGGCATATTCCAGACCAAAGGTGAGCCCGTCGTTGATGTGGAGGTCGCCCGTGACAACAGCACCATCATCCGAGATTCCCGTCACACTTCGAATGGTGGGGCCGGTCGGGTCCTCGATGGAGGTCAGGGTCCCATCCCGCCAGCGACCGGCGTAGCCAGCGCGACCTGGCAGAACACCAGCGAATGCGAGTCCATCGCGGGTCAGCGCCGAGAGTCTCGGGGCGGTCGCGTCGAACAGCGTGATGATTGACCCCGCCTCACCCGAACTGGCCAGCCACAAGGCCAGCCCCACGCTCCCCAGCCACGTTCGCAAACCATTCATCTCGGCAGGTCTTCCTGGCAAGAGTCCGAGGCCTCGGCGGTTCCGGGTTGATGCATCCGTACACAAACCCACTTGGCGACCAGGCCCACAGAGTTCCCCACCGTCTCTGTTGCAACCGACCGTACAGATTACACCAAAGAATTCAAGATGCTTCAGCCAAAAAAATCAGTCTCAGCCAGTCGCCTTGAATCGCCGCGCAGCGCGCGCTGCACTCCTTAAGTCACAGTGGTCCGCCCAAATCGTGTCACTCCTCGCGAAGCAATTCGAGTTGTGAATTCGTCCACACAACCGCTGCGATGAGATGCGGTGCCAGCTGGAGTTCGCGCGGTGCTCCTCGTCCGGTTTCGTGTGCTTGGTCGATCGCGACCGCCGGGGGTTCGCCAGGCGGTCACCTGCCACTTTTCTGGCCCCCCATCGGATCGAGCTGATCGATCTCCCCGACTCACAAACCTTTCCGGTTCCCCCCTTTCGGTTCCCCCTTCCGGTTAGACCGGGCCGCTGGTGTTCCAACGCCGCATTCGATGTCTGCGGGGTTCCGATCCCGCCCGCTGTGGTGGCGAGGCGCTTGAGTTGGCGGGTCGTGCCCTGCGGACATTTGCTCCTTGGTCTTTTGGTCCGAGTCACCTCCAGCCCGGCCTCCCTCCCGAAATCCCACCACTCGATCAAGTTGGTTCCCGACCGTTCTTCGACCACGGAACGTGGCCAGGGCGCAGTGGCTTGGCCAGACGGGGCTGGGAGGCCATCACACGCAAATCCTTGCAGCGAGGGCGGAATTGGGCAAATCCGCCCCGCGAGTTCTCAGAGCGGCTCGCGGGGCAGATCGCCATGGGGAGAACCAGGCTGGTCGCTGACTCAGCCGCGAGGGGACCGGGCCCGCCGGCCCGCCCACAGCAGGCCCACCGCGGCACAGCCGACGAGTGCCAGCGTGGAGGGTTCCGGGACCACGAACTCGGACGGGTCGAGATAGGCGATAAAGGAGTTTGGATTGAAGAACTCGTCGTAGATGATTCCCGAGAAGTACCGCCCGTCCGGCGTCATTTCCAAAACGCCCAGTCCCGTGTAGTTGGGCAGCACATCCTGGAGTGACAGCCCGTAGTGTCGCTCGACATAAAGGTCAAAGGGTTTGCGGCCCAGGCCGT
>CAIUHT010000803.1 GCA_903898975.1 uncultured Planctomycetaceae bacterium | reverse complement strand
GTCGAGGTGGCAGTCGAAAATCAGCGGAGAGGTGTTGGCAGCCATGGGGTGGGGTTCGGGTGGAAGTGGGAAGTGAGAAGCAGGAAGGTCGTCGTTGGGAGAGTCGGGCGGGACGCGGGGGGCAGATTGGACGCCCCTTTTTTGCCCGCCGGGACGGTGCTGACTGGGGGTGGGATGGCAATCGGGAGTCGGTGGGACCGGGCCCTGCGGGTGAGAATAGCCAAACAGCCCGGGGGCTTCTACCGGTTGAACGGACGCTGGGATTCGCGAGGGCGTTTGGACCGGAGAGGGCGATTGGGCTGGTCAGTGCCGTCGGGCTCCTTTAATCTGCACCGCAGGGGAGACCAAGGTCGACAACGATCGCGAGCGCGGTCGCACGGTGTTCCGTCACCCCGACATTCGTCGGCTTCGTCACCGATGTCTGACACTGGCTGAAAGGCTGGCAGTGGCGGTGACCGTGGTTGCGATGGTTCCCCGGCGTGCGTGTTGACTGTGATGGCTGTGATGGTACTGCCTGACTCTGCGGCTGTTGTCCCCGTGGTTCCCTCCTGACGAAACCCCTCGCATGCCGACCTCTGCCCGACTGAGCTGGCTGGCGGTTCTGTGCCTGGCACTGGTCTGGCCAGTGGAGGGGCTGCTGGGACCCACGCCGCTGGCTGCCCCCGCCTGGGGCGCGTTTCCGCCGGGCGGCCCTGCTCAAGAGGCTCCCGAAGACCAGGCGGCAGACGCGGGGCCGGTTGGGGGCTTTCAGACGGGCGACAAGGTGCCGTACTTCTATGTGCGGGCGATCACCGGCCCGCTGTCGGGGAAGTCGGTCTGTTATGTCTGTCGAAATGGGGACAGGCCCGTGGTGATGGTGCTGGTGCGGCGGGTCATCCCCGTGCTCCCCACGCTGCTCAAGCAGGTGGACGAAGCGGTCGACGGACATCGAGCCGACGGACTCCGCGGCTTTGGCGTCTTCGTCGACAAAGACCCGCGGCGACTGTTGCCCCAGGTTCAGACCCTGTCGTTCAATGGCAAGCTCTCGCTGCCGTTGACGATTGCGGCGGCCCCCGCCGAGGGGCTGGGATGGCGCGGCCTGCCCGACGAGGTGGCGGTCAGCGTGGTGCTCTACCGCGACCAGCAGGTGCTGAAGGCGTTTCAGTTTCGTGATGAAGCGGCCGCAGAAGAATTGACGGGGCTGCTCGAGGCGCTGCACGCGTTGGCCGAAGGGACGCTGAAGCGGTGACCGCCAGTGACCAAGAGGCAAGTCTGGGGCCAAGGCGTAACTTGTTCCAAGATCACTCGAGCGGACTGCCCAGCAGTTGTTCCCGCGAGCCCGGGGAGTGCTTGTGATGCGGGTGGGAGTGCTGGGGGGAACGTTTGACCCGGTGCACTTCGGGCACCTGCTGCTGGCGGAGCTGTGCCGGGAGGAATGCCGGCTCGACCGGGTGCTGTTTGTGCCCGCAGGCGTGCCGCCGCACAAGTTGGGGCGCGCAATCACCCCCGCCGCGGCCCGGGGGGCGATGCTCGAACTGGCGATTGCCGGGAATCCGGCGTTCGCGGTCGATCGCCGCGAGTTGCAGCGGCGTGATCCGTGCTACACGGTCGACACGCTGCGTGAATTGCGGCAGGAACAGCCGGGGACGCAGTTTGTGTTCCTGATGGGGGCCGATTCGCTGGCTGACTTTCCGACGTGGCGAACGCCGGCCGAGATTCTGCGGCTCGTCGAGGTGGCGGTGGTGAGGCGGCGGGGAGAGCCCGAGCCCGACTGGAGTCCGGTGCGAGGGCTGGGAGTGGCGAACTGGGAGGAGCGAGTCCGGCTGGTGACGGGGCCGGCGGTCGATTATTCGGCCACCGAGATTCGCCGACGGGTCGGCGCGGGGGCGTCGATCCGGTACCAGGTTCCCGCGGCGGTTGAGTGTTACATTCGGGAGCACCGGCT
>CAIUHT010000802.1 GCA_903898975.1 uncultured Planctomycetaceae bacterium | reverse complement strand
TCTCCGTGATTCCAACTTTGCTTTCGATCAATGTCGTGACTCGAAAACTGGGGTCCATCTCGGAGCGGTGTGCACAAACGGATGTCAAGCCGATTCTCGATTCGAACGGTCAATCGGTACATCCGAGCTTGTGGTAAATGCTTGGCGGCCTGCCTAACTCGTTCAGTTTGCATTGCCTCAAAGATGTGCTGTAGACTCTAGAGTCGCTCTCAGAAGTTGGTAGTTCCGAGCCCGATGCTCCCCTCTCCATGACGCGCCATTCGGGCCACTCATGTCACAAACCGATCCTGATTCTCTCGCAAAGCTGCTCAAGAAAGTGGGGAGCCTCTCCACGGCTGTTGCTGTCATGCTGTCACAGAACACAGCCGTGGGTGCAGCGGGAAGTTTTACCAACGGGTTGGCGACCAAGATCGAGATGACGGTCCGGGCTCGCGAGCTGGATGGACTGACGAGTGCGTATTCAAAACCTTTGATCCTGCAGGGGGCCGTCGAGGAAGCACGATCGCGAATGATAGCGCATCGGTCGCACAGTTCACATCGCTCTCACAGCTCACATCGCTCTCACACGTCCGGTTTTGGTGGGCTGGGTCAGCTGGGTTTGGATCCGCCACGGTCGAGAAGTCGGAGTCGTGGGCCAAGCCCGGCATCCGACGAACCAACTGAGCCAGAGATTGTTCGAGGTGGGATCGTACCCATCAGATCCTCCGCACCGGATTCCAGCGAGGCGACGCGGGGGGGGCGTGGTGCGGTGGTCGGCCCGCGCGGAAGCGATGTGGGCAAGACCCGAAAAGTGAGGATAGCCCCCCAGGGAAGCCCGCCGTCTCCGACGCCCGAATCGGTCATGCAGGCAGAGGCCGATGATCCCACATTGACTGAACAGCCGGCGGGGGCCAGTCAGTTCCTGCCAGGAAAAGTTGGCGGTCGAGGGCTTGTCGGTAAAAACAAGTCACAGATGCCGCAAGGAAGAGCTTCGACCCCGAACTTCGAAAACCCGGTTGATCGGTATGATGTCATCGCAACGGGCCGCTCGCAAAACAAAGCCTTCGCTCAGCTATTGGACCGTCAGTTCAACAAGAAGATTGACGTGAAGATCGGAGACACCATTGAGAGCTTGAGGGTTCTGAACATTGATGTTGCCGAGAACACCGTCGAAGTCACCGATGGCAATGAAAAAATCATTCTCATGACAGTCAAGGCAAAAAGCCTCAAGGCTGCCGGCCAGAATCCGCAGTAGTCGTGCTCTCGAGACAGCTTGACGCCCACCAGGGCTCCCACCATGACCGAAGATGTGGATCTGTCAATCTATCCTCTGCATGTCGTCAAATTGGCGGCGTACCGGTTCCTGGGCGAGTGTTCGATTCATTTCGAAGGCATTGACAGCAACTTTGTCCGCGTTCAATTCCAGTCAATGACCGCGACGCCTGCCGCCAATCTGCGGCAACGGTTTCGGACGGAACTCCTGGATCAGGATCTTCGTGAACGACTCAAGCAAGAGACCGCTCCTCTTCAAAACCTGATTCTCGCCTACGCATTCTCGGGCCTGACTGCGATGCCGGGCAACTCCGACGACAGCATTGCCGCAGCGAATGCAGAAGGGTCGGGTCCGTGCACAGATCTCACCGAGTCGTCCGGGAACGGCACTCGTGATTGACGACCCTGGACTGCCGCAGCTCTCGCAGGCATTTGCCGGGCCAGAGGTGTTCCGCGCCCGACGTGGAGACGAGTATCAGTTGCTGCCCGCGCGGTTCATCCGGCTTGATTCATCCCGGTATGTGTTGACCAATCTCGTGGGTGAGTATGTCATCCTCGAGCGCGATGAGCTGGCAGCCTTCGTGAATCACGGTCTCTGTAAAGATTCAGCCATTTACCAACAGCTCAAGGTCAGGCACTTTCTGATCGAATCAGACTCGACGGTTGCGATCGACCTGCTGGCACTGAAATACCGCACAAAGCAATCTCTCCTTCCGCAGCTCACGTCGCTCTTTATTTTTGTGATCACCCTGCGGTGTGATCACAGCTGCCCGTATTGTCAGGTATCACGCAGGTCGTCCAATAGAGAAAAATACGATATGAAGTTTGAGACTGCCCAAAAGGCGGTTGACATCATGTTTCAATCCCCGTCGCTGAACATCAAGGTCGAATTCCAGGGAGGTGAGCCTTTCCTGTGTTTCGAGCGGATTCGCCAAATCGTCGAGCTGGTTAACGAGCGAAACAAGCTGGAGCGAAGGAATATCGCCTTCGTGGTCGCATCGACACTGGCCTTTCTCGATGAGGAAATCCTCGATTATTGCTCGAGGAATCATGTCTCGCTCTCAACAAGCCTCGACGGGCCTGAGTCGATCCACAACGCCAACCGTCCCCGCCCGGATGGCGATAGCTATCAGCGGGCCATCGCAGGGATCCGTTGGGCCCGGTCCCGCCTGGGGACGCAGCATGTGAATGCCTTGATGACCACAACCCCCAGAAGCCTGGGGCACGCGCGCGATATCGTCGATGAGTACGTGAAGCAGGGATTCGACTCCATTTTTCTGCGGCCCCTGAGTCCGTTCGGTTTCGCGGTTAAGACAGGGCTGGTGGATCAGGTGACGATGTCCGACTGGGTTGGGTTTTATCGCGAGGCTCTCGAG
>CAIUHT010000801.1 GCA_903898975.1 uncultured Planctomycetaceae bacterium | reverse complement strand
GCCGCCCCAGCACCGAGCCCCCCAGGGTATTGCTCAGCACATCCTGGATGCGGGTCATGGGCGAAATGCTGGTGGCGAAGTCACCGAGGAAGGCCCCCGCCTTCCCTCCGAGCCCGCCGGCTGCCACCAGGGGAGCGCTCAACAGTTCGATGAATCTCCCCCCGAAGACCACGCTCAACAGCAGCAGCGCGGTGACGATCGAGGCGGTCCCCCCGCGGCGGCAGATGACCGAGGCCAGCAGCCCGAGGTTCGCGGTGAGCACCAGGAACGCGGCCAGGCAGGCGTAGCCCGCCAGGATCTGCGCGATCGTCGCCCCGCCCAGCGTCACCGCCAGCAGGATGAACGGGAGCTGAATTGCCAGCAGCAGCAGCGTTCCAATCAGTCGGCTGGTCGATTTGCCCAACAGCAATCCCACCGGGTTGAGCCCCGCCAGCCGCAGCAGTGCCAGCGTCCCTTCCTCCTTCTCTTCGGTGATCGCGGTCGCGAAGAAACTGACGCCCGCCAGCCCGATCAGGATCAGGTTGAGGTACAACAGGTTCGAGAAGAGCTTCAGGCCCGGAGCGCCGGTCAGTCCCGCGGCCAACGCCTGCGCGAAGCAGAGGCAGCCGTACATGATCAGCACAAACGCCAGCCGCAGCAGGTGTGTCGAGAGCAGCCGGGCGTCCAGCCGGAGGGCCCGCTGCAGCAGGGCGAGGGCTCCCGTGAGCATCAGCGCACCCCTCCGCGGGTGAGGTCCATGAAGGCTTCGTTGAGGTGCCGGCGATCTTCCCCGAACGAGCGGATCTGCCCGCCCGATTCCAGCGCGGCCCGCAGCACAATGGCCGCGGCGTCGGGGCGCGGCTCCATGCTCACGCGGTAGTCGCCCTCTTCCATGCGGTCCACGGTCAGCACGCCGGGGAGGCCGGCGAGCAGGTCACTGTAGTCGGTCGTCGCAGGCTCGAGCTTGAGGCGGAAGACCAGCTGGTCGCTCTTCCGCACCAGCAGGTCGTTGATGGGGCCTGAATAGCGAATCTGCCCGGCATCGATGATGGTCACGCTGTCGCACAGTTCGGAGAGTTCGGCAAGGATGTGCGAACTGATGAAGATGGTTTTGCCCATCGCCTGCAGGGCTCGCAGGATTTCCATCAGCTCGATGCGGGCCCGCGGATCCAGCCCGCTGGCGGGTTCATCCAGCAGCAGCAGGTCGGGGTCGCTGACCAGCACCCGCGAGAGGGCGACGCGCTGCTGCATGCCCCGCGAGAGCGATGAGACCAGGTCGTCGCGACGGGCCTCCATGTCGGTGATCGCCAGCGCGTCCTTGATGACCTTGTCACGCTTGGCGAAGGGAATGCCGTACGCCGCGGCGAAGAAGTCGACATACTCGAAGACCGTCATCCGCCGATACATGCTGAAGTGATCGGGCATGAAGCCCAGGCGCAGCCGGACGTCGAACGCCTGCTTGACCACATCGAGTCCAAACACGCGGACCTGCCCCGCCTGCGGGGGGAGCAGCGTGCAGATCGATTTGAGCGTGGTGGTCTTCCCCGCGCCGTTGGGGCCGACAAACCCATGCAGAGACCCGGCCCGCACCTCGAAGCTGGCATGCCGGACAGCCCAGCGATCGCCGAAGGCATGGCTGAGGTTTGAGACTTCAATCGCGGCTGTCTGGGGAGGCTGGCTCATTGGGCGTCCTCGGTCCACAGGTCTTGCACCAGCAGGCACCCGCCGTACTGGGATGAGAAACCGTCCCCGTCGAGCTTCAACTCGGTGGGGAGCGGAAACCAGGCCAGCAGGCAGATTCGCTTCTCGGGGAGGCGGAAGTTGAGCAGGGTCTTGGAATCGGGTATCCGGAGCGCTTGCCGCAGCAACTCGCGGGGAGCCGTGGCAAAGATCGACTCGCGGACCGTGCTGACCGCCGGTGGGCCCCACGGGCTCAACCCGGTCATATTGAAATCGCCCTGTTCGCGAGCCGCTGCCCACAGGGATTTGGAAGGGGACGTGGACAGGCTCCATTCGTCATCTGTTCCTCCCTGGCGCACGAGCGAGTAGACCCAGCGATCGGAGACCACCAGCACCTCCTTGGGGGAGGGCTGATTGCCACCAATCCGGCGGACGGTCAGCCTGGTGAGCGTGGGGATCTGTTCTGGGCGGTCGACCACGTACAGCTGCTTGAGTGGATCCTGCTCGAGGCGGGGGACATCGCGACTGGCGGTGCCACTCGCCAGGTCCAGGATCTGCCACCGGCCCAGCTTGTCGGGCGTGTTGACTCGATGGACGAACGACCGGCTGGAGAATGGAGGCAGCGTGACCTCGAGGCGGGCGGGGGGCTGGGTTGTGATGAACCCGTCGACCCCCTCGATCTGTTGCCCGGTCGAGTAGAGCCCCCCCTGCCCCGCATGGCTGAGGAGGTATGTCCCACTGGTGGCGACGAACGCTCCCGACCAGCCACTGACCGAAACCCGCTCTTTGTCGAGAGGTCGGGCAAGCAGCAGTGAGTGGATGGTTTCGACCTCGCCCGCGCCCCGTCGGCCCACCACCAGCAGCATCAGGCTGAACAGGGTGACCAAACCCAGGAGGCCTCCAAACAGCAGGCGATAGTCGCCCGGCCTCCAGCGCGACAACAGCCAGCCTCCAGGGAAGATGAGGCCGATGTAGGTCAGGCACAACAGGTGAATGAGCGGCCAGTTGTGATCGGTCCGCGTCTGGTCCCGCATGCGGTCGAGCAGCGTGTCGGTGTCGAACTGCTCCCAGTCGTCTGAGTTGAAGGGTTCAAGTCCAGGGGTGACGACGGCATTCGACGCCATGGCGGCGACATCGGGCGTGAGTTCCGGATTGACCGTCTCGACCTGCCCCAGGATCACTCCCGCCCACGACCCCTTGTCGAACGAATTGACATCCCGGTCATGGCGAATGATACGACCGGCGGCGAACGGCTGCATGTCGGCCAGCCCTTGGAGTGGCTGGAGCGGTCCACTGAATCGCGGCCAGCGGCCCTGGCTGTCGTGCAGGAGGTGCAGTTCACCTCCCAGCGCGAGCCATTCGAGAAACGCCCGTTGCTGCGGTTCGGACCAGCGGGGTTCGTGGTCGAGCACCACCCGCTGGAGCGAGTCGCACCCAGTCGAGCGGTTGGGAAACAGGTCATCGGGGAGGGGCTTTGCGCCGCTGGGGGGTTGCGTGAGGGTTCCCTGCGGAAGGAGCAGCACTGTGCCGCGTTCACCCCGCTGCGCGGTCGGCAGTTCGAAACGTTCCTTCCGGGCGTCACCCCAGGAGACGGTCCAGGGGAGTGCGTCCTCGACGCGGGAACAGAAGGGAAAGAACTGCACCCACCGGGACTGATTGGGGCCGAGGTAGACCGGCTCGCGGAGGGGGGCATCGACGCGAAGCGCGGCGTGGCCCCGCTGCAGTGCGAGCACGCCGTCGAAAGGAGTGGATTGATCGTTGACCACCAGCAACGAGACCGGATTGAAGGCTCCCTCGACCACGCTGCCATCGAAGCCCCAGCGGACCTCGCGGATCTCAAGGCCGCGGGCAGTCGACGCCAGGGCCAGCCAACTGGCGACCGCGAAACTCAGCAGGCCGAGCGAGCGTCGGGAATTCATGGAAGGCGGGGCGGGAGGCGGAAAAGAATCGGGCCAACCGAAAGGCGGCTGCGGGGCTCGCAGGCGCCGTGATCATAACGGATCAATGGACAGGTGTCAGACGGATGGGCTGCCGCCACAGCGAAGTGGTCGGCAGTCGGCCGAGTGCGTGGAGCGGGGCGGGTCACCCAGGGGGCGAGCCCGGGCTTTGCGAATCAATCGGGCCGGCGAAACCGGGCGGACTGGCCGGGAGCGAAGGTGCCG
>CAIUHT010000800.1 GCA_903898975.1 uncultured Planctomycetaceae bacterium | reverse complement strand
CCGCTGCGAAGCCGATGGCTCTCAGCTCGAAGACTTCGCCGTCAACTTCCGCAACCCGGTCGAACTCGCCGTCGACTCCTTCGGCAACGTCTGGTGCAGCGACAACGACAACGATGGTCTCAAGTCGGTCCGCATCTGCTGGATTCTCGAAGGGGGGAACTACGGCTGGTACGGCGGACCCGAGAACATCCGCAATCCCGATGGCAGCTTCGACCCCATCCATCACTGGCGGGCCGACAAGCCCGGGCACGTCCCGTATGTGCTCATCACGGGGTTTGGCTCTCCCTGCGGGATGACCTTCTACGAATCCGATGTGTTCGGTCCCAAGTACCAGAACCAGCTCATTCACTGCGACGCCGGTCCGCGCGAGGTGCGTTGCTACACCCCCCGTCGACTCCCGGGCGTGGGCTACACCGCCGGCCTCGAGAACATCATCACCAACAGCGACCCGTACTTCCGCCCGGTCGATCCCTGCGTCGCTCCCGATGGCTCGCTGTACCTGACCGACTGGTACGACGGCGGCGTGGGGGGTCACGCCTACAACGACCCCGAACGCGGCCGCATTTACCGCATCACTCCCAAGTCGGGCCGGCTCAAGACCGACCACAAGCCCGGCCCCTACCTGACCGACGCCGACGCCTTCGCCGCCCTCGCCAGTCCCAACCATGCCACCACCTTCCTCGCCCGTGAGCGGCTGCTGGAAAGTGGGCAGGGGGCGGTTCCCGGGCTGGCCCGGCTGGCGGCCGGTTCCGACCGCACGCTGCGGGCCCGCGCCCTGTGGCTCGCCGACCGCATTGGCGGCCCCGCCCGCGAACTGGTCCGCAAAGAGCTGGCCTCGAACGATCCCACCTTCCGGGCGCTCGCCGTCCGCATCCTCCGCCGCCATGGCGACGCCGAACTCCCCGCGCTGCTGACCCTGGCCAAAGACGCCGATGGCGAAGTGCTGAAGGAAGTGCTGCTGGCCGCCGGGGCTGCGACCTCGCCCGAAGCGACCGCCGCGATTGTGCAGGCCGCCCGCCGGTACGACGGCACCGACCGCTACCTGCTCGAGACCCTGGGCATCGCCGCCCGCAAGCGGCAGGACGAGCTGTTCACCGAACTGCTGCAGAAGGCGGGCCCGGCCATCTCGCCCCGCGAGGTCAACCTGGCCCGTATTCTGCGTCCCGAACAGGCGGGCAAGTTCCTCGCCGAAAAACTCGCCGCGGGGGGACTCTCGCCCGAGTCGGCCCAGACAGTGCTCGACGCCCTCGCCAGCGTGGGGAACGCCGATGCCGGCAAGCAGGTCGCCGGCATGCTGAACGACAAGACCCCCGAGGCAACCCGGCAACTCGCGCTCGCCGCGCTCAAGCAGAACCTCGGGGGAGCCTGGAAGGGTCTGCAGGAAGACCCCGCCGTCGTCGCGGGACTCACCTCCAGCCTGCAACAGCCGAACCTGGCCCGAGCCGCGCTCGATGTGGTGGGTGATGCCGGGCTGACACGGTTCAGCGAACCCGTGCTGAAACTGGTCGCAGACCCGCAGACTCCCGCCGCGACGCGGATTGCCGCGGTCCAGGTGGCCACCCGGCTGCAGCTTCCCCCGACGGGGAAGACGCTCGCCGCTCTGCTGACCAGCCAGCCCGCGCCGAATGCGGAACTGGCCCGGGCCGCCGTCACCGGGCTGGTCACGCTGCGTGACACAGTCGCCGCCGCCCCGCTGCTCGAGGCGAACTCAAAAGCCCCGGTCGCCGTTCAGCAGGAACTGGTCGACGGACTGATGCAGTCGACCGACGGAGGAGTGCAGCTGCTGCGGATGATTGACACCAAGAAGCTTCCCCAGCCACTCGCCACCCGCGCGATCGCCGCCGCGACCGAGCATCCCGACGTCAACGTCCGCCTGCTGTTTGAAAAGTTCCTCCCTCCGGGGGAACGTCCGAAGACACTGGGGCAGTCGTTCTCGGCGAAGGACATCCTGGCGCTCAAGGGGGACTCGCGGCGGGGGGCCGAGGTGTTCGCCCGCAGTGGCGCGGCGTCGTGCAACAAGTGCCACCGCGTGAAGGGCCAGGGAGCCGACATTGGTCCTGAGCTGAGCCAGATTGGCCGCAAGTACGGTCGCGAGGCGTTGCTCGAGACCATCATGAACCCGAGCGCGGGGATCGCCCCCGAGTACATCCCGCATGTGGTCGAGACCGCCGCGGGCAAGGTCTACGCCGGCTTCCTCAAGGAGGGGGCCGCCGATCGGGTGCTGCTCAAGACCATCGAAGGACAGCTGATTGATCTGCCGAAGGACCAGGTTGCGGAGGTGGTGCGGCAGGACAAATCGCTGATGCCCGAACTGGTGCTGAAGAACGTGACCGCGCAGGACGCCGCCGACCTGGTCGAATACCTCGCCGGCCTGCAGGAGGCGGTTGTGCCCGCGGTCGGGTTCCGCGTGCTGGGGCCATTCCCCAACGTGCGACCTGAGCAGCGGACCTTCGACTTTGGCCCGGAGGCCAAGGGGGCCGACATCGATTTCAACGCCAAGCATGCCACCTTCGGGATGAAGCAGATTGGCTGGGTGCGGGCCGACGCCCGCGCAGGAGCGACCGGGGTGCCGCAGCTTGACATCCGCAAGCTCGCCGGGGACGCCCAGCTCCCCGCCGACAATGTGCTGTTCTACTTCGCGACCGTGGTGGAATCGGCCAGTGCGCAGAAGGCGACGCTGCAGATTGGCTCGGACGACGGCGTGCAGGTGTGGCTGAACGGCCGCAAGGTGCACGACCACAAGGTCACCCGGGCCCTCGCCGCCGCCCAGGACAAGGTCGAGGTCGATCTGCAGGCGGGCCGCAACCTGCTGCTGCTGAAGGTCGACCAGGGGAACGGAGACGCTGGCCTGACCCTCGCTGTCGAGGCCAAGGCCAACATCACGCTCTCGGCCCCATAAGACGCACCGGCTTTTCTGCCGCACGACTTCGACATGACGACTTGGGCCGTCCACCGTGGGCGGCCCGCTGTGGACCGTCCACGGTGAGTCGTTCGGGCTGACCTGACGCCACCCAACCGGGTCTCTCTCCGCATGCTTCCGGATTCCGCCCCTTCACCGTCAGCCCGGCTGGCTCCGGCGCTGCTCGCCTGGGAGCGGGTCCCGAAGTGGGAGGGGGTGCTGAAGGCGCGGTTGGCGGGGCCGCGCTGCCTGGTCCGGCCTTGCCGGTCGGCGACCGACGTGCTGGCCCTGGCCCCCCGCCTGCCGGGGAGCGTGCTGGTGCTGGACTTCGACCCGCATCCGGCGGCGGCGCTGCTGCTGTTGGGCGAACTGCAGGCCCGCCGGCTGGCACTGCACCCGATCGTGGTCGCCAGTGCCGAGTGGCGCGAACTCGAGTGGGCCGCCCGCGAGGCGGGAGCGGTGGCGTGGTGCCCGGCCAGCGAGTCACCCGACAGACTGGTCGGACTCTGCCAGCGCTGGCTGCCCCCTCCATCGCAGGTCGCCGCTTCCACGAGCTGATGCGCCCGGTCCCCTTCCGCCTTGCCGTCCACACTGCAAAGCGCCCCACCTGGTGAGGCCCGCGAACCGAGAAGCACTCGGGCAGCGCGGTTCAGTTGCGGCACTCGCCCTGAACAAGCCCGCATCGCAGGCGGGTCCACTCGGAAACGGATCCTCACAGGGCGCAAGACATTCGCCGGCGACGAGCATGCAGCCTAAACACGTTGAGAGCGCAGGCGGGCGAGCCCCCCGAAGAGCGCGTCGCTAAACCGTGGTCTTGCGTTCGGGGGCGGTGGGGTCGTCGGAGATGAGCGGCCACTCGAGCACCAGCTGGGCCCCTCCCTGCGGGAGATTGCGGGCCACAATGTCGCCCCCATGCTCGCGGGCGATTTTCTGGCAGACCGCCAGCCCGATCCCTGTTCCCCGGGCCCCCTTCGTGCTCTCGAACAGGTTGAACAGTTGCGGGAGCAGTTCGGCGGGGATCCCCGGCCCGTTGTCTTCGACGGCGATCCCGACCAGCCCCCCCTGGGGCTCCAGCCACGTCGCCACGTTCACCCGCGCCCCGCTGGTGTCGCGGACCGCGTCGAGCGCGTTCCCCACCAGGTTCAGCACCGCGCGATGGATCGCCTCGGGGTCGAACAGCATCTCGGGCAGGTTGGGCTGAGGCCGCCACGCCAGCGTGATGCCCAGTTCTTCCGCCTGGGGCTGCAGCAGTTCACAAACCTCGGCGACCGTGGCGTTCAGCGAGCCCCTGCGCAACTGGGGTTGCCGTTCCTTGGCGAGAGTCAGCAGGTCGAGCACCAGCTGGTAGATCCGCTCCTGGTTCCGTTCGACAATTCCCCATCCCTTGCGGACCAGCTCTTCCTCGTGCCGGTTGAGCCCCATGTCGATGAGGTAGCTCCCCCCGCGGATCCCCTGCAGGATGTTCTTGATGTGGTGGCTCAGGATGGCGGTGGTCTGCCCGACCGCGGCCAGCCGTTCCGATTTGACCAGCGCCTGCTGGTAGTGATGGTCTTCGACCGCCAGGGCCGCCTGCCGGCCGACCGCCACCATCAACCGCAGCAGGTCTTCCGTGAGCCGGGGAGCGGGCCGCCCCTCAAGAACCACCCGGTCGGGAGGAGTGGTGATATCGAGATACAGCACCCCCTGCAGGTCGTGGCGGCCCTGCATGGGAACGCAGATGGCCTCGCGGATCCCGGCGGTCAGCACGCTTTCGGCGGCGGCGAACCGGCTGTCGCGGAGGGCGTCGCTGGTGCGCACCCCCTGCCGGCTTTTGAGCACGTGGTCGACAATGCTCCGCGAGACCGGCATCGTCCCGGGGGTCGGGTTCGCCTCCCGCCGGTCGACAAACGCCGCCGGCCGCAGCGGACCCCCACCCACCGGTCGCAGCAGCACGCAGCCCCGGTCGGCCCGGGTTGCCTCAAGAGCCAGCTCCAGGATCCGCCCCAGCAGCGTGTCGAGCGAGGTCGCCGGCCGCATCGCTTCCTCGGCAATCCGATACAGCACCTGCAGACTGGTGACCGACTGGCTGGCCTGGGCCAGTGAGTCGCCTGTCTCGGCGGCCCCGACAATCTGGTCGGGACGCTGCACCTCGGCCCCTTCGCCCAGCACCACCCGTCCCGCCAGGTCGCCCGGGGAGGCCTCGGTCACCAGGAACCGCAGCACTGTCCGCCCGGTCTGGATCTCATCCCCATGGGCCAACACCCGCTCGCGGATTGGCAGCCCGTTGACGTAGGTCCCGTTCGAGCTGCCCAGGTCGAGCAGCACATGCTGATGATCGCGGCAGACCACCCGGGCATGAAACCGCGACGCCTCGGTGTCGCTCAGGCGAATGCGATTGCCAAACCCCCGCCCCAGCCCGGTGTCGGACTGGTCGAGTTCAAACCGCTGGCCCTGATCGGCCCCCTGGATCACCAGCAGCGCGGCAGAGAAAGACATGCTTGACAGATGTGGAACTAATTCAGACAGCCCGCCCCCTCGCTGGAACGGCCCCGTCACTCCCGTTGACGGCCGGCTGATAATACGCACCGGCCCGCAACCCCCGCCAGTCGATTGGCCCGAGAGCCGTTTCGCCCGTTTAGGGACACGCATTGTCTCAAGTCGCCGAGGGGGAGACAACCGCCCGGCACACCCGGCCAAGACTGTCATCAAGACCTGGCACCCGCCCGGCCGGCCACCTCCGGGCCGTTCACCCGACACGCCACGCAGTGCTCCGCCCTGACCTGGCCGCGAGGCGCAGTGGCGTGGTCCTGGCGTGACCCGCGTGGGTCAGCGGCGGGGCTCGCGGCGGGGTTCGCGCTTGACCTTCTGTTCCCACTGGTCGATGGTCTCGCGGATAAAGTGCGACTGGATGGCAATCGAAAGATCGAGCGGATGGTGCAGGGTCCGCTCCTCGTAAAGCATCGTCATCTTTTCATCCTGCTGCATCTTGCCAGTGACCATGGCGACCACCACCGGAAGACCGGCGTCGGCGTCGAACGACTTCGGCGTCTCGAGCAGCACGGGGCCGCCACTGTCGCCACCATGTGCCGCCATGTCGATCATCATCACGGGGAACGCCGCCGGGGGAGTGACCGGGTAGGTGGCCAGCGTGCCATGCCGGGCGATGGGGAACCCGGCGGGGTTCGCCTCGACACGGGCGGGAAAGCCCAAGGAGAGCAACCGGG
>CAIUHT010000799.1 GCA_903898975.1 uncultured Planctomycetaceae bacterium | reverse complement strand
TACCGCCGGAACCGGTATTCGGAATTTCCCTTGTCGAAATCGGAGTCGCTGAGGCGGGTCTCCAGCTGCAGATTCGTGTAGGCGTAATGCTCAAGCAGGGTGGCGTTGTCGAGGTCTTGCGGGTTGTCGGTCGCCACTCCCTCGGCGGGCCAGCCATAGGTCTTGAGACAGACCGGGACGGAGAGGTCGGTGTTGATCCACGCGATGGACTTGCGGTAGAGGGGCTCGACTTCGCGGCTCTCGTACTCGACCACAAAACAGTGGCAGGGCTGGTTGTCGAACCGCTGATCGGGGAGGAGTTGCCAGCGGAGTCCCGAGCGGGTCTGCAGATCGCGGCGACGGTACACCAGCATCTGGTCGCAGAGTTGCAGCAGGCCGACGCTGGTGACGGGATGGCGGGCCTCGCTCATGGCGAGCGAGCCCTCGGGATCGACCTTGACCGCGGGGAGCAGCTTCTTGCCCCCACCCAGCTTGACCAGCATGCGGTTGTCGTTCTGGCCGTCGATGAACAGCAGTTCGCGTCCCTCTTCGCCCCCCTCGACCCACTTCAGGTAGATGCTGAGCGGGGCGTGGCGGAGCTTCATCTCCATGGTCTGCATGTCGAGCAGGTCGCCCCCCTCGAGCCGTTCCTGCCGGGTGAAGGTCGCCGTATAGTCGGGCAGCTTCTGCATCCGCTGCCGGCCCAGCTCGAGCATCGAGACATGCAGTTCGAGGGCGATGCGAGAGCTGTGGACGGCTCCCTGGACCCGCTTTTTGAGTTCGTCGGCCGAGACGTTGGCAGGGAGATCTGAGCTGGTCTGGGCGACCGCGAGAGGGGCGGTCGAGGCGGCCGCCCGCGCGGCATTGTTGAGCCCGGCCCCGGCGGGGCGGCTATGGAAGCTGAGGGCGAGGAAGACGGCGGCCAGCAGGCAGACGGATGCCGCCAGCACATTGAACCGCGCTTCTCCCTGCGGGAGGCGGACGTGTCGCCGCAAGCGCCAGACTCGAACGAGATGCTGCATGCCAACCAGGACCAGGGGGGGAGCGCGCCGCTGCAATCCAAGGAGCCAGCCCCTGCCCGGTCGGGGCGACTGGGCCCGGCCGATCAGAACTCCCCGTGTCGCAGAATTCGACGCGAACCCACCGGGCAACTGACCGATTTTCCCCGGCCTCCACCATTCGGCAGGAGTGGATTAACCGGCCCGTGACCAACGGGAGTGCGATTGGACTCTTCGGCACAATCGATCCAACCCTCCCACTCGACGGCAACGGTCCCGCCCGATCGACCGGACTGTCTACAATAACTGCAAGCCGGGGAGTGCCTGCCCGGGGAACCGATTTCAAGGAACACTGGAACGTGTCAAACGACTACGAGGCGATTCTGCTGGTGGGCTTTGGTGGCCCGGAAAAGATGGACGATGTCCTCCCGTTCCTCGAGAACGTGCTGCGGGGTCGGAATGTGCCCCGCGAGCGGATGCTCGAGGTCGCCGCCCACTACGAGCACTTCGATGGGGTCAGCCCCATCAACGCCCAGATGCGGGCCCTGCAGGAGGCGTTGCGGGTCGAGTTGGCCGCCCGGGGCCCGAACCTGCCCATCTACTGGGGGAATCGCAACTGGCATCCGCTGCTGCCCGACACGCTGCGGGAGATGCAGGCCGCGGGGATCCGCCGGGCACTCGCCTTTGTGGTCTCGGGTTATTCCTCTTACTCGGGCTGTCGGCAGTATCGGGAAGACATCCTGCGGGCGCAGCAGGCGCTGGGTGAGCAGGCTCCCCAGGTGGACAAGGTGCGGGTGTTCTACAACCACCCGGCGTTCATCGCCGCGAATGTCGAACACCTGCGGGCCAAGCTGGCGGAGATACCCCCCGAACTGCAGGGCCGGCTGCCGGTCGCCTTCACGGCGCACAGTATTCCCAACTCGATGGCGTCGGGCTGTGCCTACGAGCGGCAGCTGCAGGAGACCTGTCGGCTGGTGGCGGAACAGGCGGGCATCCCCGCCGGTCGCTGGCAACTGGTCTACCAGAGTCGCAGTGGTCGCCCGGAGGATCCGTGGCTGGCACCGGACATTCTCGACCACATCCGCACGCTGGCCCAGGCGGGAGAACCGGGCGTCGTGATCCTGCCGGTCGGATTCCTGTCGGATCACATGGAGGTGCTGTACGACCTCGACTACGAGGCTCTGCACCTGTGCGAAGAACTGGGGCTGAAGCTGTATCGGGCGGCGACCGTGGGGCTGCACCCGGGCTTTGTGGGGATGGTGCGCGACCTGATCTGGGAGCGGCACTCGGGGGCGAGTGAGCGGTGTGCGATTGGGCTTTACCCGGCCAATCATGATGTCTGCCCGGTGGACTGCTGCCCGGCCCCCCAGCGACCCCCGATGCGGCCTGCCGCGGCGGGAGCGCGGTGAGCCATTTTCCCGGTTGGCGTTGACGAATTGGGGCCAAACGAGGAAAAGGGAAATGTCATTTCGTCAGCCAGCCACCTGTACCGATGGGCAGTGGATGCCCGAGGTTGAAGGTGGAATCGTCGGGACCGCGCGCCTGTGGTCCTGGCCAGCCCGGCAGGTGGAGCGCGGTTGCTCTGCCGTGCCGGTTCATTTGTCGCGGGAGTCGGCCGCTCCCCGTCCGGCTTGAGATCCGTGGCCACTGTGGAAAGTTGTGCGATGCCCCGAGTGCTGATTACCGACAATCTGTCCGCCGCCGGTTTGAACCTGCTCCGCGAGTCGGGACTGGAAGTTGATGTCCGGTCGGGGCTGACCCCCGCCCAGGTCCGCGAGGCGCTGCACGACGCCGATGGCATCATCATCCGCTCGGGCACGACCCTGACCCCCGAGATTCTGACCGGGCAGCCCCGGCTCAAGGCGATTGTGCGGGCGGGGGTGGGCGTCGACAACATCGACCTGCCCTCGGCGACCCGGGAGGGGATCGTGGTGATGAACACCCCGGCTGGGAACACCACCAGCACCGCCGAGCACACCCTGGCGATGCTGCTGGCCCTGTCGCGAAACATCGGCCCCGCTGCGGCCAGCATGAAGGCGGGGAAGTGGGACCGCAAGTCGTTCACGGGGACGCAGCTGGCGGGGAAGACACTGGCCGTGGTGGGGCTGGGGCGGATTGGCATGGCGGTCGCCCGGCGGGCCCTGGGGCTCGAGATGAAGGTGGTGGGCTACGATCCCTTCCTGTCGGCCCAGAAGGGGGCCGAGCAGGGGATCGAGGTGGTGCGGAATATCGATGACCTGATCGACCGCTGCGATTTTCTGACGGTGCACACCCCGCTGACCGAAGAAACTCGGGGTGTGATCAATGCCCAGCGATTGGCGCGGATGCGAAAAGGGGCTCGCATCATCAACTGTGCCCGGGGGGGAATCATTGACGAGGGGGCGCTGGCCGACGCGATCGAGAGCGGGCATATCGCCGGGGCGGCGATGGATGTGTTCCTGCAGGAGCCCCCCACCGACCGCCGGCTGATCAACCTGCCGCAGGTCCTGGCCACGCCTCACCTGGGGGCCTCGACGGAAGAGGCGCAGGAGATGGTGGCGATCGAAGCGGCTGAGATCCTGTCGGGATTCCTGATGCGCGGCGAGGTCCGCCACGCCGTCAACATGATGCCCCCGACAGCCGCCGAAATGGCCGACGTGCGGGTCTATCTCGACCTGGCGCGACGCCTGGGCCTGCTGCTGGCGCAGTCTTGCCGGTCCAACCGCGTGACCGCCGCGCAGCTGGTGTACCGTGGTGCCGCGGCGTCGAAAAACACCAAGCTGTTGACCTCGGCGTTCGCCGCCGGGTTGCTGGAACAGGCGCTCGACGACTACGTCAACATTGTGAACGCGGAACTGCTGGCGAAAGAGCGGGGCATCCGCCTGACCGAATCGACGTCGACGGAGCAGGGGGACTTTGCCACGCTGATCCGCGCCACGGTTGAGACCGAAACCGGGGAGATCGAGGCGGCGGGCACGGTGTTTGGTCGGCAATTCCAGCGGCTGGTGCGGTTTGACGGCTTCAGTCTCGACGCCCACCTCGACGGGGTGCTGCTGCTGTATCGCCACCGCGACGTGCCCGGCCAGATTGGCTTCCTGGGGAGCGTGCTGGGCAAGCATGGAGTCAACATTGCCCATATGGCACTGGGGCGGACGGGTCCCGGCGGGAATGCGTTGGGGGTCTTCAACGTGGATAGCCTCCCCCCGGCGGCGGCCCTTGAGGAGATCGCCCTCAACCCAGTGGCAACGGGGGTGGAAGTGGTGCAATTGCCCCCGCAGGGAGAGCCGCTCCCCTGGCTGGTCAGCCCGTCGTGAGTGCAGCGAGCGGCGGCAGCCCGGCGCGGGGGGCGCCTTCCGCCGACTGCCGACCCCGGGCGACGCTGGCCACCCTGCAGCTGCGGGCCCGCCTGATGGCGATCGCCCGGGCCTTTTTCGATACCCGCGGCTATTTCGAAGTCGATGTGCCGCTGCTGTCGGCGGACCGGGTGATCGATCCGCACCTGCAACCGTTTGTGGTGCTGCCCGCCGAGAGTGCGAGCGGCCGAGGCGACGCCCGATACCTGCAGACGTCGGTCGAGTTTGGGATGAAGCGGCT
>CAIUHT010000798.1 GCA_903898975.1 uncultured Planctomycetaceae bacterium | reverse complement strand
GCATGGCTGCGAAAGTATTCACATGTACATATCTAGGGCATCACAGCCGAACCCAAGCCGCTTTTCGCCGGCTCCATGTGAGCTGCCGGTTTGGTCGGCAGTCAAAGACTGCCTCAAAGGACGAGCCGACCGGTCATTTGCGACCACTCATTCCAGCCGCAATCTGACGCACGCCGAACAGCGATCGGAATCGTCACCGTCCTGCCAGCGACCGGGGGGGCCGATCCTGACGGCTTGTGTCGCGACTGATTCCAACGCGAGAGATTGGATGATAACAGCATGCCGTCGCAAGAGTGATCGGGCACGGCCCCAGTGGCCTCCATCGTCCACCGTGCCCACGAACTCGGAGGGCCGATGCCCCCGCGTGGCGACCGAGGGACCTTGAACCGGTTCTCGCGTCAACTCAACGGCGGGCGAGTTCGGGACGTTCATTTCAGCGCTCCGCCATGGCTGCGATGGCGACCACCCAGCGTGTTCTTGGAGGTTCAGGCGGAGGGCGCCAGGGGCAGCGGCGCTATAGAGATCCGCCCTGAAGCGGTTTCCCGCTGAGGCCACGCGGCACAGGTTGCTTCCTCAGTGACATTGGTCGCGACGCTGATTCATTTACTTCCCTCAGGAGGTCCGGGACCACGGATTTGCCGAAGCCCCCTTGGCAAGGTGCCCAACGTGAGTGATCGCTGACGGGACTTGGCTTGGTGGTGGTCGGGTGGGTGGTCCGCGACCGGCAGGCGCACCCCACCGACGCTGCCTTACCGCAATCCTCAATCTCTGCCCTTTTCGACATCCTGCCGCAGCCGTGCAAGTGGGCGAATGCGATAACTTTTGCGCGAGTCTTAAATAACGCAATCACATGATTTGTAAAGAAAAAAACTCACTGAACTTTCTCGTATTCCCTCAAGTGCCGTTCGTTGTGTGTCAGAGTGCTGTGCGTTGGGGCTGTTGAAAAGGCCTCAGTCACAGTTGTCGAGCCTCGCGGTCATCGCCCGGTACCCGCGATTGACTGTCCAGACTGCCCGTCGCGGCAGTTGGGGTTTTGCACTGTGGAAACAATCCCTCCGTTGCACCTCCTTGAGCCTGCACCATGCGTTTTTCCAAGTCTGTTTCGTTCTTCGGCCAAGGCCGCCCCGCGCTTGGGTTTCGGGTCGCCTGTTCAGCCTGCGCCCTCCTGCTCCCGCTGTTGATGACCCAGCCGCTCTTCGCCGGTGCCATCACGGCGTGGGGGCTCGACAGTTACGGCCAGGTCAGCACCACCCCAGCCGGTTCCGATTTCAACTCCCTCGTCACCGGGGGTTATCACAATCTGGGGATTCGTTCCGATGGTTCAATCGTCGGCTGGGGCTGGGACGACGCCGGCCAGGTCAGCAACCGCCCTGTGGGGGCCTTCAGTAGCTATTCGCTCGGCGAACGTCATGGCTACGCTCTGAGGGCAGATGGCTCCATCGCCGCCTGGGGGGAGGACGGAAATGGGCAGGTGAGCGGGACCCCCTCGGTGGCCGGTTTCGCCTCGGTCGCGGGAGGTGGCTACAACGGATACGCCCTGCGGGGTGATGGGTCGATCGTCGCCTGGGGCAACAACTCCGACAACCAGATTTCCAGCGCGCCAACCGACGCCGGTTACACGCGCCTCGCCGCGGGTTTCTTTCACGCCTACGCCCTGCGGCCCGATGGCTCGGTTGTCGGCTGGGGTCGGGATACCCTCGGCGAGGTCAGCAGCATCCCTGTCGAGACTGGGTTCACCACCCTCGTCGCGGGCCACTACAACGGCTACGCCCTGCGGGCCGACGGTTCAATCGCCGCCTGGGGCGACAACTCTTACGGGCAGCTCACGAGTGCCCCACAGGGGAGCGGATTTATCGCCCTGGCGAAATTTCTACTACCGGGGCGCTTGGGGCAACTACTGCCGAACTTGCGACCGCAGCGGACTCGCTCGCTACAAGTGTTACAGGGCTTTCGAGTGTAGCGGAGTCAGCTAGTGGCGCTGATCAAATTGCGGCGGGCCTAGCCTTCCAGAGCAGCATAGCCGAGACAGCTTCTGCAACGGATACGATTGCCTGCCTTAACGTACCGGGCGCTGTTGTTAGCGAAACTGCGCAAGGCGCGGATCAAGTTTCTGCGAGCGCAGCGCTTGGGGCGGCCATTGCCGAACTTGCTACAGCAGCAGATTCGCTCAATACAAATGCCACGGGACTCGCAAGTGTAGCGGAATCAGCTAGTGGTTCTGACCAAACTGCAGCGGCCATAGCCTTCCAGAGCAGTGTAGCCGAGACAGCTTCCGCAGCAGATGTGGTCGCCAGCCTCAAGGTGGTAGAGGCTGCGCTTAGTGAAACCGCTCAAGGTGCCGATTCTATAGCGGCGTTCTTGGCCCTATCCGCCGAAACAGCCGAAACGGCAGTTGGATCAGACGCGCTGGCAACAATTCTGGCCGGGGCGGCAAGCGTAGCCGACACGGCAGTGGCGACTGATACCGTTGCGGCCAATGTCGTCGTCTTTAGTGTTGTAAGTGTATCCGCTACGGGGAGCGACGAGGTCGCTTCTGGAGCAACAATCGACGCCGCTATCTCAGAAACAGCTT
>CAIUHT010000797.1 GCA_903898975.1 uncultured Planctomycetaceae bacterium | reverse complement strand
GCCCCGGGCCCGACCAGTTCTCTTGGGGCCTCGAGGTTGCCGCGATGCAGCAGGTGAATCTCGCGCGGCTTGTCGAAGCGAATGGTGCCGCGTTCGTTGGTGGCGACCGGGCCGGCGGCATAGAGAGGACTGGGAGCCGGGAGGCGGGCGAGTTCCGCCTCGGCCCGGCGACGGAGCAGCGCGGCGGTCCATTGGCCCTGCTGGGGGGGCGTCCGTTCGGCGGCGGGGGTCTGGCGAATTGCCTCCAGTTCCGCCGGCCAGGGCTCGACCGACGCTGGTGGACCATCGGTCAGCGAAAGCTTCCACCGTCCCAGCACATGCTGCCGACCGTGGAGTTGCTTGAGCGTGACGGCGACCTGCGACCCAGCGGGGACGGCACATTCCTCCGCGAGGGTGAAGACCACCACGTGCGGCTGTCCCTCGCGCGGATCGACCCCCCACGCGGTCTGTGGTTGACCGTCGATGGTGTGGGCACTGGTCCAGCCGGGCTGGTCGTGGTCGGCGACCGCGCGGGCAATCTTCAGCAGGCGGCCGGCCGGCTCGGCGGGAGTCAGCAGGCGGACCTCGACCTCCGAGAGATGCAGGTTGCCATTCACGGCGCGACCGGGACCGTTGTTGGGCAGCGACTCGTGGGTCAACACATCGAGGCGGATGGCGGTCAGGCGGGCGAGCTCGATCGCGCCCGTGACGACCAGGGTCTCGGTCTCGGGGGCCGGGCTGCGGGCGAGCGACGAGCCATCGTCAAGACGCTCGAACATGGTTCCCGACTCGGCGGTGACCTGCGTGGGGTCGAGGGGGGTCCACGCCGCCGCCGCCCCGGTCGTCTGCAACTCGCGGGAGAGCAGCAGCTGGATTGGCTCGGCGAGCAGGGCTGGGTCTGTGGGCTGACCCGCCAGGGCAAGTCGCTGTTGCCACAGTCGGCGGGCGGCGGCAACCTGCGGGTCGAGATCGACCTGGATCTCGCCCTTGCCCAGCCCGGCGAAGACCGCCTGCAGCGCGTAGTAGTCGGCTTGTGGAATCGGGTCGAACTTGTGGTCGTGGCAGCGAGCACAGTGGACGGTCGTGCTGGCGAACGCCGAGAGGGTCTGCGTGACCATGTCGTCGCGGTCGAGCAGTTCGAACGACTTGGGGGCGGTCGCCGCGGCACTGTGGTCGTACGTTCCCGCCCCGAGGAATCCGAGGCCGGCCCAGCGTTCTGGCTCATCGGGAAAGCAGGCGTCGGCGGCCAGTTGCTCGCGGAGGAATTCTCCCCAGGGGAAGTCGGCATTGAGCCGGGCGATGACATGATCGCGGAACCGCCAGGCATTCGGGCGGAAGACGTCGTGCTCAAAGCCGTGGCTGTCGGCGAAGTGGATGGTGTCGAACCAGTGCCGGGCCCAGCGTTCGCCATACCGCGGCGAGGCCAGCAGTCGATCGACCCAGCGGGCGGGGGCCAGCGGGTCTGTGTCGAGGGCGAACTGATCAAGCTCTTCAGGCGTCGGGGGGAGGCCATGCAGGTCGAAGTGCACGCGTCGCAGCCAGGTGCGGCGGTCGGCGGGGGTCGTCTGGTCGACCTTCGCTTCGCGGGCGGCGGCATTCAAAAACGCGTCGATTGGCCCGCCCGCAGCGGGCTCATTCGGCACTGCGGGGCGGGTGAGTGGGCGGAGGGACCACCAGTCGGTCCCGGCGGCCCGGTCGGCGGGTTCACTGGCGCGTGGGTCGGGGGCCCCGCGGCGGACCCACTCTTCCAGCAGGGCCACTTCGCGGGCCGGGAGCGGCTCGGGAGGCATCTGGAGATCGGGGTCGGTCCGGCGAATCGCGCGGATGAGCAGGCTCTGCTCGACCTGGCCAGGCACAATCGCCGGTCCGCGGTCGCCCCCCTGTTCCCAGCCAGTCTTCCAATCGAGCGTCAGGCCACCCCGCATCCGACCGGCCGCATGCGAGTGACAGCCCAGGCAACGCTGTCGCAAGATCGGCTCGACCTGCCGGCGGAACCAGTCGTCACCCTCATCGGCCCGCGCGGCCTGAGGCCCGGGGAACAGCGAACCGGGGAACAGCGTGAAGAGCAGATCCCAGCCGAGCCGTTGAGGAGGTGCGTGCTCGAAATCTGGCCCAGACGCTGGCCGGGAAATCTGCCCGCAATCGTCACCGGGGAAAGTCCTGGCGGGGCCTGCCGGAGACGGTCCCCAGGCCGGTCCGAGAGGGGGACTGGGCAGAAACCCCATGGCGAGGGCGACAAAGACGACGCTTCCCAGCAGTCGCCGGAGGCAAGCCGGGCGACGACACGGAGGGAGCGGGGAGGTCGGTCGGCCCATGACGGTGCGGGGCGGGCAGGAGGAGACTCGCCGCGAGGCGGGGAGTCGCAGAGTCCAGACAGGGAGAGCCAGTGCCGCCGTGGGCGACTGATTCATTGTGTCGGTTTGGGGGACACCCTGTCGAGCAAGTCGGGGAGGTGGGCGGTGGACTCGAGCACATGGTCGGCCCCTGCGGCGAAGAATTGGCGGGCGGCCGCGGCGTGCAGTGCCGCGCGGTCCGACGCCGAAAGTGCGGCAAGTTCCGCTTCGCCCAGGCCCACCAGGTTGCCGGTGAGGGTGATGCCGACTGTCAGCATACCCGCGCGGCGTCCCGCCTCGATCCCGACCGGGGTGTCATCGACGGCGACGACTCGGGAGGGGTCGGTCAGGTGCAGCAGGCGGGTGGCGGCGAGATTCATGTCGGGGGCGGGACGACCGGCGGGGACGTCGTCGGCACAGAGCGTGCAGTCGGGGGCGTATCCCTGCTGGGCGGCCAACGGGAGAACCACCTCCATGAGCGCGCGGGTGTACCCGGTGCTCGAGCCAATCTTCAGTCCTCGGGCCCGCAGGGTTCGCACCGCCTCGACCACCCCGGGGATGACCTGTGTCGCCCGCGCCAGTGTCTCGCGCTGCAGCGGCAGAAACCGCTCGTACATCGCCAGCACATCGTCGCGGGTGCAGGGGCGACCGTGCCGCGATTGCCACGCCGCGGCGACCCGGGGCAGGCCAGCCACCTCGGCGATGTGGTCGAGCTTCGCCTTCCCCATGGGACCGCGCGCCTCGGGGACGGTGATCTCGACCCCCGATTGCCGAAAGATTTCGACGAAGACCGCTGCCGGGGCCCGGCTGCCAAAGTCGATGGTCGTCCCCGCCCAGTCGAGCAGCACCCCCTGCCAGCCGGTCGTGGTGGTGGTGGTCGCGGCACTCGCGGCGGTGGCGGTCATCTGCAGTTCTCCCCGTGCTGCCCGTGGTCCCAGTTCTGCCCGTGTCCCCAACACTCCCAGTCGCGCTCGGCGAGTCCAAACGCCATGGTCATACCCGACCCGCCCGTGCCGGTGCGGAGCGCGACGCCAGGTTCCGGTTCATGTGCGAACACCGGAGCGTCGGGATGCTTGGCGTAGATTCCCTGCCAGCGCGAGGCGATGGTCCAGTCGGGCAGATCGAACACCAGGCGCAGTTCGCGGAGCATCAGCTCTTCGATTTCCGCCGTGTCGAACGGTTCGATCGCATCGTCGTACTCGTGGGAGTCGCCGAGGATGACCTGTCCCGTATTGGTTTGCGAGGCCATGACATGAATGCCCAGGCGATCGAGTTCGGGGGTCTCGGTGGCGATGCGCGCCCGCAAGGGGGCGAGCGCGGGACAGATGCTGAAGTTGGCGTAGTGCCGCAGTGTCAGCCCGCTGGCCAGGTGCGTTCCCAACCGCCACCCGGCGGGTTGGGGGACGGTGGCGAGCATCTGCAGCTTGCACCGCCGCAGGCCCGAGCGGGCCAGCACTGCGGGGAAGAGCGACTCGAGATCGGCCCCGCCGCAGACAATGGCGCGGTCATACCGCACCGTCTCGCCAGCGGCGGTGAGCAAGCGTCCGTCGGCGACCTGCGTCACCACGGTGCGAAAGTCGAACCGCACCTGGAGGGTCTGGTGAAGCCAGCCGGGCAGGGTGCGGATCGCCTGCGGGGGATTCACCGCGACTTCGTCGGGACTCCACAGGCCACCAAGCAGCCCCCGCGACTGGGCACCGGGCGAGCGGCGGAGCACTTCGGCGGGGGTCAGCAGTTGAACGGGATAGCCCAAGGCGGGGCCCCGGGAGGCGAACTCTTCGAGTACGGCAAGTTCATCGGGGCGGTGGGCCAGGTGCAGCGACCCGGTGGGCTGGACCCAGACGTCGGAGAGGCGTCCCAGTTCCAGCCAGCGGTCGCGGCTGAGCAGCGCGGTGTCGCGGGCCGGGCCGGGGGTCTGGCCGATTGGCCAGACCATTCCGAAGTTGCGGATCGAGGCCCCTTCGGCTCGGGGCGAGCGTTCGAACACGCGAACGCGGTGACCCCGGCGGGCCGCCGCCCAGGCGTGCGCCAGGCCAACAATCCCCGCGCCGACAATGACCACATCGAGCCGAGTGGAGGAAGACATCAGCCTGCGGCCTCCGTCGAGCCACCCAGTCGGGCCTGGCGATCGATCAGCGGGAGCCAGTCGGCCAGGGACGGAGTGCTGGCACCGGGGATCTTGGCGGCGTCATCGCAGCGCCGCAGCACGACGGCGCAGGGAAACCAGTTCAGCCGTTCGAACGCAGCGACTTCCGAGGCGTTCATCGGTCCCCCCTGCAGTTGCAGTGACAGTTGCGAGGGGGGGCTGAGTTCCGCGTGGTACGCCGGTTCGACAGCACAGAGGTACCGCTTGGCGGCGACGTGCAGCTGGACCGGTTCCACGACTGCCGGGGGAAAGCGGCCAGCCAGCCAGCGGGCGGCGAGTTCTTCGTGCCGGTCGTCGATCCCGTGCTCGGGGGCGTCGTTGTCGAGCGTGTGGAGCAGGTGCCCCACGTCGTGCAGCAGGGCGGCGACAATGGTCGCCTCGTCGGCCCCTGCGTCGCGGGCGAGGGTCGCCGCCTGCAGGGCATGCTCGGCCTGCGAGACCGCTTCGCCCCCATACTGCGAATCGCCCCGGGCAGCGAACAGTCGTTCGATCTGCCGGGTGGTGGGGTGCCAGTCGGCCATAAGAGATTCCGGAAGTCGGGCGACGGGCCGCAGGCGGCGAGGGGAAAGCCGACGGTGGGACGTCGGCGATCCCCTCCGCAGGGCGCTCAACCCCAGGCCCGCCACCACGGGGTGTGACTTACTTCAGGGAGAGCAGGTAGGCGATCAAATCGGCCATCGCCTGCTTGTCGAGATTCTTTTCGAGTCCCTCGGGCATGATCGACAGCCCCGAACTGCGGAGCGTGTCGATGTCGCCCCGCAGGACCGTGTCGGACTGGTTCTCTTGCCGGCGGAGCGTGACGCTGGTCGCCGTCTCGGCCGCCACGAGACCGGTGATCGACTTCCCGGCGTTCGTCTGCAGGATGTAGTTGACATACTGCGGATTCACCTCGCGGTTGGGGTCGAGGACGTTCACGAGGATCGCCTCGGCTCCCCGGTTCTGCACCGTCGCCAGGTTGGGACCAATCTCGTGACCGAAGCCCTCGAGCTTGTGGCAGACCGAGCAGACCTTGCGGAAGTGTGTCCGGCCCGCGTCGACGTTCCCGCCCAGCTTCAGTGCCGGTTCATATTCGGCGAGCACGTCCTGCCGCTGGCTGAGCTTGATCTTGTCGGCGAGGGCGAGCGCCTGCTTCTTCACCCGCTCGTCCCCATGGGCGGTGAGCAGTCGGAAACGCTGCGGCTCGACATCGGCGGCGGGGATCTCCTGCTTGGCAACCGCCTCGAGGAACGGCAGCAGCCATTCGGGCCGCGAGAAAATCGCCTCCATCGCCTGCGGCCGCAGCTTGGGGCTCAGGCCGGGCCACAGCTCGGTCAGAACGGGCCCGATCGCCGGGTCGTTGAAGCGTTGCAGCGTGGCCAGTGCCGCTCCCTGCACCCCCAGTGGCTGGCGGCTGTCGAGCAGCCCCTGCAGCAGTTCGCGGTGCGGGGCGAACTCGCCCAGTCCCAGCGTGCGGATGGCTTCGACCCGGGGGCCTTCGGCGAGATCGGCCTGGGCGGCTTTCTGACGGGCGTCGGCCAACAGTTCAGCGAGCAGTTCCCGCGACTTGCCCGGCGCGGCGGCCAGCTTTTGTCGCAGTGGCGAATTCCCCTTCGCCAAGCCATCGCTCAACCCCTTGACCAGCACCGTCGCCAGGGGGGCGGCGTCGGCCGGGAGTTGCTCGATCGCCGTGACAACCCGGGTCACATCATCGGCCCGCCCCTGTTGTCCGACCAGCAGCGAGAGTTCCGTGGCGACCGAGGCAGCGTAGGGAGCCCGTCGGAGGAGCGGGTCTTGCACCGCGGTGGCGAGCGCTTCACCCGCCCCGTCGGTCAGCGAACTCGCGCATGCGAGCCGGACCCATTTGTCGCCGCCATCCTGGGCCAGCAGACGGGCCAGCGTGGCGACGCGGGGACCGACCGGCATCTCGCCGAGGGTGAACGCCAGCTGGTACCGCACCAGCAGGCTCGGGTCGTCGGCGCGGGCGACGACGGCGTCGCGCAGTTCCGCCGAGTCCCCCAGCAGCGGTTCGGCCAGTCGCAGGGCATGCAGCCGGACTCCCGGATGCGCGTCAGCCAGCTTCTCGGCGACCAGCCCGGCCGGGAGCAGCTTCAACCCCGCAAGGGCATACAGGGCATGCAGTCGCCCCTGGGGAAGGGGGGCCTGGCGGGCCAGCTGTTCCAGGGCTGGGGCAACAGCCCGCTCAGCCCGCTCGACCAGCAGGCGCTGAGCCGAGAGGCGGTGCCAGGCGTTCGCATGGGCCACGTAGGGGACCAGCTCGGCGGTGGACAGCTTGGACAGCTGGGGGATCTTGGGCTGCTGGAACCCGGTGGGGACCAGTCGGTAGAGCCGGCCGCGGTCACGTCCCGAAGTGAGGTCGAGATGTTTCTTGATGGCCGGGGGAAGACTGGCGGGGTGTTCGATGGTTTCGCGGCAGACATCGATGACATGCAGGGTGCCATCGGGCCCGTTGGTGAACTGGGCGGGGCGGAACCAGATGTCGGTGGAGGCGAGAAACTCGGCCTGCTCGTCGGCCCGCCGGGCGACCAGGGCCACGCCGTCGGGTTCGAGCCGCTTGCGATGGACGATGTTGCTGCCCACGTCACCCACAAACGCCTGGCCGTGATACTCGGCGGGCCAGGCATCGCCCCGATAGATGGTGACTCCCGTGGCGCCGGTGAAGTAACCCGCGGCTCGTCCCCCCCCCTCGACGGGGCCGGGAACCTGGCCCGAAACCCGCAGGCGAGTGCGGACGATTCGCCAGGGCTCGACCGGGCTGATGCGAAAGACCTCGGCCTGGGGGCCATCGAGGGCGATGCTGACGCGGGGCCCGGGGGCGGCCAGGGAGGGATTGCGGGCGATGTAGCGGTCTTCGTACATCACCAGTTGAATGTGATCGCTGTTCGACGAGACGAACTTGCGGCCGAAGTCGTCGAAGCTCATGCCGTGCTGGGCTCCGCCACTTTCGGGACGCAGGTCGAGGGTCTTGGGGTCGAACGAAAAATCGCGACCACCCAGGTTCACAGCGGGGGCATCGGCGAGATCACCCCGGCGGATGGCACCCCCCGAGGTCGAGGTGGCCCCGTGGATGCGGTTGTCGAGTCCCCAGTGAAAGCTGTTGAACAGCCCCTGCACGTTCCCCCGACCGAATCCGGTGAACACCGTCTGGCGAATGTCGGCCTTGCCGTCGCCATCGGTGTCTTTCAGGTAGTAGATATGCGGCGCGGCACCGACGAAGACCCCGCCGTCGTAGCAGCAGATGGCGGTCGGCCAGCTCAAGCCTTCGGCGAACAGGCTGGTCTGGTCGTAGACGCCATCTCCGTTGGTGTCGGTGAGCAGCCGGACAATGCCGAGCGAGTCTTTGTCTTGTTCGGAGTAATCGACCATCCCGACAACAAACGCCCGCCCATCGGCGTCGTAACTGACGGCGACGGGGGATTGCAGCAGCGGTTCGGCGGCGATCTGTTCGACTCGAAACCCGGGGCGGGTCTGGAATGTCTTGAGGGCGTCGGCGGGACTGGTGGGGGGAATGCGGGGGAGTTCGTCTTTGAAGTCGGGCTCGGGCTTGGCGTTCGCCTCTTGAGCCAGGGCGGCTGGAACCGCCGAGAGGGACAGAACCGCGGGGGTCAGCCCGGGCACCGTCGCGAGGGCCAGGGACCACAGCAGGTGCCGCAGCCTGGACGATGCGAGCGGCCGACGCGAAGCGGAGGGGAAATCCACGGAGGCGTTCATGGCGGGAGAGGTGGGGTGGGAGGAGGTCGCTGGCGACGGGGTCGGGCGGGAAGAGACGGGATGGCGAGGTTGGGTCACCAACAGACGCGAGGCGGTGACAGTCAGGGTGAGAGACATCCGCGAGGGACGCAACCAGTCCTTACCGGCTCGGGTTGGCAAAAGTTAACTGGCGGAGTCCTCGAACAGGGCGAGACTGGCGGTGAAGCCATGGATGAAACTGCGGCGACCGATGGGGCCGAGTTCCCCGCGGGCGAAAAACCCGGCGAGCGGAATTGGGCCGAAGGCTTCCTGCACGGCGAGGGCATCGTGATGCGGCCGCGCGAACAGCCTGGTCCCCCGGCCATTGCAGCTGAACAGCAACCCGCCTGCTGGCTGGACTCCGCGGTCCTTCAGCCCGGCGAGCAGCAGCTTGAGATCTTCATCGGCGGTTGCGGCATCGCGGACATGGAACTGAACCGTCTGCCCCGTCCGGACGTTATTCCCCAGCATGAGCGCCCCGGTCTCTTTGTCGGCCGACAGGACGTTCGAGATCAGGAAGTCGCCCCGCTGCCAGTGATCGCGGTACTCATCAATCGCGATGCCGACATGCAGTCCGTCACGAATGAGCAGGCGATCGCGTTCCGAGAGTTCGGCGTAAACCTGTTCGAGACGGGTCAGGGCGGCCCGTCCCCCCAGGTCGTGCAGGATGTTCTGTTCGGCGCGGGTCACGACAAACGGCGTGCCAATGGGCCGACAGCCTTGGGAGACCACGGTATGAATGAGCGGACCACCCCGGACCACCACACCGACCGCCCCATCCTGAACCGGGCCCGCCTGCCAGCCCAGGCGCAGGTCGCGTGGCTGCTGACCACCACTCGACATGCCCCCCAGCACGGGGACGCCGGGGTAATCGTCCGCCAGCCTGGCGAGCAGTTTCTGAATGGGGCACGAGAATGGGTCCCCCAGCAGGAAGATTGCCCGGGGGGGCGGGTCCCGGCCTTCGTCTTCCGGCAGGCCGTCGCAGACCACGCCATCGGGGGTCGATTCGAACTGGACGTGGAACGGTTCCAGCACCGCACCGGGGAGCG
>CAIUHT010000796.1 GCA_903898975.1 uncultured Planctomycetaceae bacterium | reverse complement strand
ATGGCACCCATGGGGCCGGTGGTGAACCCGGACCTCACGGAGTTCCTCTTGCGCCCGTTTCAGACGTCCACCACGTTTCGCAACCTCAAACATCATCCCCAGGGGGTGCTGCATGTGGTCGATGACGTGCTGCTGCTGGCCCAGGGGGCGGTTGGCCGACTGGGGCCTCCCTTCCCCACGGTCCGCCCGGCGGCGGTGATCGATGGCGTGGTGCTGCAGGATGCCTGCCGGTGTTATGAGTTCGAAGTCGAGCAGTTTGACGAACGTCAGCCCCGTGCCGAGATTCGCGTGCGGGTGCTGCACGCCGAGTCGCTCCGCGACTTCTGGGGCTTCAACCGGGCGAAGCATGCCGTGATTGAGGCGGCGATCCTGGCGACCCGGCTGCACCTGACCGGGGTCGAGCCGGTGCTGAGCGAGTACGAACGGCTGCGGGTGACAGTGGAGAAAACCGCCGGGCCGCGCGAACAGGAGGCGTTCGACCTGCTGTGGGCGTATGTCTCGGCCGGCGGTCACCTGCCCGAGGAACACGCCGACGACACCACCCCGGAGGTGTGAACGGTCGCAGGCCGGGCCACGCGTCGCCGCGCGCCCCGATCGCGCTGTTGGACCAGATTGCGCCGTCGGCCCCGATCGCGCTTTGACTCCGATGTCGCTTTGACACAGCGGCGTGGTGACGTGAGCGGGGTGCGGAGTGGCCCGCGCCCTTGCATCGAGCAACTGAAGCTGGCGGTTGGTTGCTGGCCGGGGGTGAGGGGCTGCCGGGGTGTGCCGGCGGGCTGCCTTGCGATGGGGGGCGGAGTGAGAAACAATGCTGGTTGACGTGCGAACGACCACACGGTGGACCGGGGCGAGACGCGTTGATCGCCCGCGGTTTGCCCGCAGAGGGACGAATGTGATGAACCGGTTCTGGCTGGTGTTATGGGCGGGCCTGGTGTGGCCCCTGGGTGCGGCGGCAGCCGAGTTGCAGCTCAACAAGGGCGACCACATCTGCATCGTCGGCGGGGGGATGGCCGAACGGATGCAGCACATTGGGGCGCTCGAAGCCCGCCTGCATTCGCGGTTCCCCGAGTATGAACTCGTGTTCCGCAACCTGGCGTACTCGGGCGATGAAATCGACGGGTACAAGAACGCCAACCACCGGCTGCGGTCGATGTCGTTCGGTTCGCACGACGAGTGGCTGTCGGGGAAGTCGGGAGTCCCCCAGCCGGGCAAGCTGTCGCCCCGCGATGAAGGCAAGGTGCGGGAGAACCGCCTCGAGCTGACCAACACCAGGGCGGACGTGGTGTTCGCCTTCTTCGGTTACAACGAGTCGTTCGCCGGTGACGCGGGGCTCGAGGCGTTCCGCAAGAACGCCGACGAGTTTGTGAAGCACACCCTGGCGCAGAAGTACAACGGGAAGTCGGCCCCCCAGCTGGTGCTGTTCTCGCCCGTGGGAGTCGAGACGATTCTTGACCCGAACCTCCCCGCGCCGCAGGCGGTGCTCGAGACGAACCAGCGGATCAAGAAGTACGCGGGCGTACTGGCCGAGGTGGCGGCGGCGAACGGTGTCCCGTATGTCGACCTGTTCGGAGCGGTGCTGGGTGAGCGGACGCGGGAGCAGGCGCTGACGATCAACGGCATTCACCAGAACCGGCAGGGAGATGAAGCGATTGCGGCGGCCGCCGAGCAGGGGCTGTTCCCGAAGGGACCGCTGCTGAAGCGGAGTGCCGAGGCTCTCGAGGCGATTCGCAAGGCGGTGGTGAACCGCAACTTCTACTGGTTCAACCGGTACCGGGTGACCGACGGGTATTCGACCTACGGGGACCGGGCGTTTCTGAAGTTCTCGGAAGGGCCGGGGGGTTATGGCAACGGGTTGTCGAACTACTCGGTCGCGCAGCGCGAGCTGGAGGTGCTGGACACGCTGGTGAGCAACCACGACCGGGTGGTGTGGGCGGTGGCGGCCGGGAAGCCGGCCCCGGCGGTCGATGGCAACCTGCCCGAGCTGATCCCGGTGATCAGCAACAAGCCGGGGACGCTGGAGGGGGGCAAGCACCTCTTCCTGACGGGGGAAGAGGCGCTGGGGAAGATGACGGTGGCCGAGGGGCTGAAGGTCGAGCTGTTCGCCGACGAATCGATGTTCCCCGAGCTGGTGAACCCGGTGCAGATGGCGTTCGACACGAAGGGGCGGCTGTGGGTGGCGGTGTGGCGGACGTATCCGCACTGGAAGCCGACCGAAAAGATGGATGACAAGCTGCTGATCCTGACCGACAGCGACGGGGATGGCCGGGCCGACAAGTGCACGACATTCGCGGGCGATCTGCACAACCCGACCGGGTTCGAGTTCTGGGGGAACGGGGTGCTGGTCTCGCAGGGGCCCGACCTGCTGTTCCTGAAGGACACGAACGGCGACGACAAGTACGACATCAAGGAGCGGGTGGTGCACGGGCTGGACACAGCCGACACGCACCACACGGCGAACAGTTTCGCGCTCGACCCGGGGGGTGCGTTGTACTTCCAGGAGGGGACGTTCCATCACAGCCAGATCGAAACGCCGTGGGGGGCTCCGCGGCGGGTGGCGAACGGGGCGGTGTTCCGGTACGAGCCGCGGGCGCAGAAGATTGACGTCTACGTGTCGTTCGGATTCGCGAACCCGCACGGGCACATTTTTGACCGGTGGGGCCAGGATGTGGTGTGGGACGGGACCGGGGCGCAGCCGTACCACGCGGTGCTGTTCTCGGGCGATCTCGACTTTCCGCACAAGCACGCGGGACCGCCGCAGGTCTATAAGCAGCGGACGCGTCCGTGTGCGGGGACGGAGGTGCTGTCGACAGCGCACTTCCCCGAGGAGTACCAGGGGAACGTGCTGGTGCTGAACGTGATTGGGTTCCAGGGGATCCTGCGGTACAAGTTCGAGGACCAGGGGTCGAGCTTCGGGGCGGTGGAGCAGGAGCCGATGCTCTCTTCGAGCGACCCGAACTTCCGCCCGGCCGACATTGAGGTGGGGCCGGACGGCGCGGTGTACTTTGTGGACTGGCAGAACCCGATCATCGGGCACATGCAGCACAACCTGCGGGACCCAAGTCGCGACCAGACGCATGGGCGGGTGTACCGCGTGCGGCACGCGACGCGTGACCTGGTGAAGCCGGTGGCGGTGGCGGGGGAACCGATTCCCGCCTTGCTGAACCTGCTGAAATCGGGCGAAGACCGGGTGCGGTCGCGGGCCCGGATTGAGCTGTCGGGGCGACCGACGGCGGACGTGCTGGCGGCGCTGAAGCCCTGGCTGGCGGGACTGGACCCGAAGGAAGCCGAGTACGAGCACCATCGGCTGGAGGGGCTGTGGCTGCACCAGAGCCACAACGTGGTGAACCTGGACCTGCTGCGAACGGTTCTGAAGTCACCCGACTTCCGGGCGCGGGCGGCGGCGACGCGGGTGCTGGTGGCGTGGCGGGACCGGATTCCCGACACGCTCGAGATGCTGCAGCAGCAGATCAATGACGACCATCCGCGCGTGCGGCTGATGGCGATCTGGGGGCTGAGCTACTTCCACGGTCCGCAGGCGGCCCGGGCCGCCGAGATTGTGGTCGAGGCGCTGCTGAAGCCCGATGATCAGTTCATCAAGCATGTCTTGTCGGAAACGAACAAGACGCTGGATCGGCGGATCCAGGCGGCCGGGAAGTAACCCCGGGCCGGCTGAGTCGGCGGAGCAGAGCGGTGTCACCAGAGCCGCAGGGAGGCGGAAGCCTGTCTGCGGCTCTGTTTTGCAGGGTGGGGCGGGCAGGGCCCGCGACCGGCTGACCGGGACGAATCTGGCGAACCGAGCCGGTGGGGGCGACTGCGGCTGGTGTGATTGAGGCAGGCGTGAGTGAGGCAGGTGTGGGTGCGGCGTGTGCGTCGCGCGCGTGTGGATGGGAATGCGAGTTGGGGCGAGTGGAGAGCGAGTGCCATGACGGGCTACGGAAGTGCTGCGGGTGAACTGGGGCGGGGGTGCAGTGTGCGCACGGGGCGACCTTGTGGGTTGCGGGGTGCGGCGTGGCTGGATTGGGTGCGGCTGGATTGGGTGAGGCGGGGTCGGGTTTGGTTGGGGGCCTGCACGCTGGCGGGGCTGCTGGTGCTGGCGGCGCCGGTGTGGGGCGATGAGCCTCCGTCGGCAGTGGGGCCCCTGCTGAAGCTGTACCGCAGCGGGAAACTGCCGGCCGATCGCCAGCCAGCGGTGGTCGAGATGATCTGCACCCGGGGGAACGAACACGACCTGCGGGTGGTGCTCGACAAGGTGCTGGAGCCGGGGGCGATGCCGGCGGCGGTCCGGCTGAAGGCCCTGCAGGGGCTGGCGGAGGCGGCGGCGACGCGGAAGCTGAAACCAGCGGGCGACCTGCGGGGAGTGACGGGGCTGATGGCAGAGCCCGACCCGGCACAGCGCCTGGCGGCGTTGAAGCTGGTGGGGGCGTGCGGGGTGACCGAGGCGGCCCCGGTGCTGGGCCGGCTGGCGCTCGATGCCCAGGGGACGGCGGAGGTGCGGCAGGGAGCGATTGGGGCGCTGGTCGCGCTGCGGCAGCCCGAGTCGCGGAAGGTGCTCGAGCAACTGGCGGCGGGGACCGACGGGCTGCCGCTGCGGATGCAGGCAGTGGCGGGACTGACCGAGTTCGACCTGCCCGTGGCGGCCGAGTGGGGGGCCCGCGTGCTGGCCTCGGCGGGTGCGGCAGACAACCCCACCCCCCTGCTGGCGGCGTTCTTCAACCGCAAGGAGGGATCGGCGGAACTGGCCAAGGCGCTGGGAGCGGTCCAGCTGCCGGTCGATGTGGCGAAGCGGGCCCTGCGGTCGATGTACGCGATTGGCCGGAGCGACGCCGAGCTGTCGAACGTGCTGAGCACGGCGGCGGGGATTGCGGCGGACGCTCCCCCGCCCACGCCGGAGGAGATTGCGAAGATCGTCGCCGATGTGACAACGCACGGCGACCCCGCGCGGGGGGAAGAGATTTTCCGGCGGGTCGATTTGAGCTGCATGCGGTGCCACAGCGTGAGTCGGGCGGGGGGCCAGGTGGGGCCCGAGCTGAGCGCGGTGGGGGGCTCTTCGCCGGTCGATTACGTGGCGAACTCGATTTTGAATCCGAACCTCGCGGTGAAGGAGCAGTACGTCACGCGGGTGTTCGAACTGGAATCGGGGAAGGTTCTGTCGGGAGTGGTGGTCGACCGGGACGAGACGCGGGTGCGCGTGCGGGATTCGCAGGGGCAACTGGTGGTGATTCCGACCGCCGAGATCGAAGAGGAGAGCGAGGGCCCGTCGATGATGCCGATGGGGCTGACGAAGTT
>CAIUHT010000795.1 GCA_903898975.1 uncultured Planctomycetaceae bacterium | reverse complement strand
TGGAAATTCAACTGTTTGGCAACATCGAATTTCCCAGTGAAGTGGACCATTGTGTGCACTGCGGCGCGGCGGGAATCGGCCTGTATCGGACCGAGTTTCTTTACCTGGACGGGGGACAGGAACCGACGGAGCAGCAGCACTACGACGCCTATTGCCAGGTGGCAAAAGCGTTTCCAGGCCGGCCGGTTGTCATTCGCACCCTGGATCTGGGGGCTGAAAAATTCCCCCAGTCGATGCAGCAGGTGATTGAAGCATCACCGAATCCGACGCTGGGACTTCGCAGCCTGAGGCTGACATTGCAGAATCTGCCGATGTTCAAGACCCAGTTGCGGGCGATCCTGAGGGCTGCCGCAGAGGGGGACATTCGGATCATGTTCCCGCTGGTTTCAACGCTTCTGGAACTGCGGCAGGCGAAGTGGATTCTCGCCGATGTGGCGGAGGATCTGCAGGAAGAGGGGATCGAGCACAACTCCAGAATCAAGGTGGGGATGATGGTCGAAGTTCCATCGGCAGCCATCCTCGCGGAGGAGTTTGCCCGGGAAGTCGACTTTTTCTCCATTGGAACCAACGATCTGATCCAGTATACCTTGGGAGTGGATCGGGCGAATCCCGCCGTCTCACACCTGTACTCCTCGGCGGACCCGGCGGTCTGCCGACTCATTCGGCAGGTGGTTGCGGCGGCCGACCGACATCATGTGTCGGTCTCGGTCTGCGGACAAATGAGTTCGGACTGCATGTTCACAGCCCTGTTGCTGGGCATGGGGTTGCGGGAACTCAGTGTTTCCCCGAACTCGATACTGGAAGTCAAGCAAGCCGTACGGAGCATGACAATCGCCCAAGCCAGGGAGATTGCCGCCCGTGCGGAGATTTTTGATGTCTCTCGCGACCTGGAAAGCTACCTGCGGGGAGAACTCGCCAAGTTCTCCCCGGAACTCGTCAACTAGTTGGCCGTCGAAATACAGGGCACATTCCTGTTCTGTGAGTCGGCCGTAACCAAGCACACACCGGCGAACCCGTCACGGCAGCGCGGTTCCCCAACTGCAGGAGCACTCGTCACATCGATTTCTGATTCCCGCACTCCCCTGCGATACAGGCGGAATCCCAAGAAGATACCGGCATTTCCGGCATCTTTCGCCACAGAGCCAATCGACCGGCTCACCCACGGATTCTGAGTGCCCTGGAATGGAACTCCCGTCTGACGATCTCGCCTGACTTTGCCGATTGAGGGCGATGCATGAAGAAGGAAATGTTGGTCAACGCGCTCCAGCCCGAAGAGAGCCGGATCGCCATTCTCGAAAACGGAGTTCTTGAGGAACTCTACATCGAGCGCAACAGCCTCGAGAATTATGTCGGGAACATCTACAAGGGCCGCATCGTCAACATCGAGCCCAGTATCCAGGCGGCATTCGTGGATTTTGGCGTGGGTCGGAATGGGTTCCTGCACGTCAGCGATGTGGAGTACCAGTATTACAAGCACCTTGTTGGCGCCAATGAAAAGAGTGGTGCTGGAGACGACGAAGAAGACGAACGTCGAGGAGGACGCGGCGGCAAGTTCAATGAGCGATCGGTTCGAAACAAGCCGCCGATCCAGGAGATTTTCCGACGCGGCAGTGAAGTTCTCGTTCAGGTGATCAAAGAGGGAATTGGCACCAAGGGCCCCACGCTCTCGAC
>CAIUHT010000794.1 GCA_903898975.1 uncultured Planctomycetaceae bacterium | reverse complement strand
GTTGTAGTCGCGCCATTCGGCGTGTTTCAGCTTGAGATACCCGGTGGTGAATTCCGACCCCAGCGCCTGTGGCAACACGGCGTCCGCTTCCAGGCAGCGGAGCGCGTCCAGCAGCGTCTCGGGGAGCTTGCGGAGCGTCGCCGCCTGTTGCGAATCGGTGTAGACGTTGAACCCGTGCTGGTCCCCCGCCCGTCGCTGCTGGGCAATCCCGTCGAGACCCGCCGCCAGGATCGCCGCCGCCGACAGGTACGGATTCGCCGCCCCGTCTACCAGCCGCAGCTCAATCCGCCCCCCGTCCGGGATCCGCACCATGTGCGTCCGGTTGTTCCCCGAGAAACTGATCCGGTTCGGCGACCACGTCGCCCCCGAGGTTGTGGTCTGGGCATGCAGCCGCCGGTACGAGTTGATCGTCGGGTTCACAATCGCCGCCAGCGCCTCCGCCGAATTCAACACCCCTCCCAAAAACTGGTACGCCAGTGGCGACAGCCCCGAGGCATCCCCGGCGTCGGCGAACAGGTTCCGGTCCCCCGCCTGGTTCCACAGGGAAATGTGCGTGTGGCAGCCATTCCCCGTCAGCCCCGTGAACGGCTTGGGCATGAATGTCGCCCGAAAGCCCCGCGCCTCGGCCAGTGTCTTCACCAGGTACTTGAAGAACATCTGCCGGTCCGCCGTCGTGATCGCGTCGGCGTACTTCCAGTTGATCTCGTACTGCCCGTTCGCATCCTCGTGATCGTTCTGGTACGGCTCCCAGCCCAGTTGCAGCAGGCTGTCGCAGATCTCCGCGATCAGGTCGTACCGCCGGGTGAGCGCCTGCTGGTCGTAGCATGGCTTGACCTGGCGATCCCAGGGGTCGCTCACCGCCCCGCCGTCGGGGGTCAGCAGGAAGAATTCACACTCCACCCCCGTGCGCAATTCGTAACCCAACCCGGCGGCCTGCGCCACCTGTCGCCGCAGCACGTTCCGCGGGGCCTGCGCCAGGGGCTGGCCATTCATCCACAGGTCGGAAGCCAGCCAGCCCACCTCGGGCTTCCACGGCAATTGGATGAGGCTCGCGGGGTCGGGGCGGGCGAAGATGTCGGGGTCGGCGGGAGTGAGATCGAGCCAGGTCGCGAACCCCGCGAACGGTGCCCCCACCACCGCGGTCTCATCGATGGCACTCGCCGGGACCAGCTTCGCCCGCGACACCCCGAGCAGGTCGGCGTACGACACCAGGAAGTACCGAATGCCGAGTTCTTTGGCACGCTGCGACAAAGTCATGCGGGAAACGCCCCTGTCACGATCGGGCAGGCCACCTCGGCACGGAAAGGAGAATCAGCAGCCTGACTGCGCGCAGCGACCTCCTGTCGTCGCACCGCCAACCCGACTTCCCCCGTGACACACAGGTTTTCCGCCTTGAGGAGTGGAATGAGACGCAGTGTCTCAACAGCCCGCCCCGGCTTCCGGGAACGGTTGGCCCCACTCCTCAAACTCCGCGGTGGGCCAGTCGCTGTCAAAACAGCCTCTCGACAGTCACTCCCGCAGCAACTTGTGGACCATTGAGCGGAGGAACTCCGCATCGGCCGGACTCTTCGCCGGATTTCCCGCCCGATGCCCCCAGGGCGAAACCAGTGTCGCCACCTGGCAGCCTGGAATCCGCCCGGCGTCGGCCAGGATGTCTTCCTCGGTGAAATACAGGTCCGAGCGGGCGGGAATCAGCAGCGTCCGAGCCCGGATGCCCGCCAGGGCCCGTTCCAGGTCGCCCCGATGGACGGGATTGTCGCTCACATCCGACTGCAGCCAGGTGTCGATCATCGACAGCAGGTTGGCGGGATCCCGCCGCAGAAACCCCGCCTCCCAATCGCGCAGCAGAAAATCCTCGAGCGACGAGTACCCAGCCCCCCGCCACAGCTCGTCCCGATAGAACGCCTGCGACAGGGCCCACCCGGCATAGACCCGGGCAAACGCCCGCAGTCCCGCCAGTGGTCGCCCGGCGAACCGCTCACCCGTCCAGTGCGGGTCGGCCTGCAGGGCACTTCGCAGCCCTTCCAGGAAGACGCGATTGTGCGGTGTGGTTCGCGCTGTCGCGCAGATCGCCACCACCCGTTCCACCCGCTCGGGATGCCGCACCGCCCAGTGCAGGGCCTGCTGGCCCCCCATCGACCAGCCGTACACGAGGGCCAACTTCTCAATTCCCAGTTCGTCCACCACCAGCCGGTGTTGAGCCGCCAGGTTATCGGTGTGGGTGAACGTCGCCCGCAGGGTCCCCGCGAATGGCTCGGGTAGATTGCTGGGGGAAGACGAGAGCCCATTCCCGAACATGTTGCAGGCGATCACGAAGTACCGCGTGGTGTCGAGGATCTTCCCCGGACCAATCAGCCACTCCACATCGGGATGCTGGGCTCCATACGAAGTGGGATACAACACCGCATTGCTGCGTTGAGCGTTCAGCACTCCATGGGTCTGGTAGACCAGCCGGGCCTCGGGCAGCGTGACCCCCCGCTGCAGCACAAACAGCGGCAGCTTCAGCTCGCGCCCCTCGGGCGAGGGGGCGGTCATTTCGAGGCTCCGTCCCCAGTGGTGAATCTGTCAGCCGTGGCGAACTGGTCAGCCGTGGCGAACGACGCCAGCACCTCGCGCTGGGCGGCGATGTAGCCCGGCACCACGTGGGCCAGCTTGGCCCGCAGTTCCCGATGCGCCCGCGGCAGTTGGTGGAACGGGATCGACGGGTAGAGGTGATGCTCGGTGTGGAACGGCATGTTCCACATGCAGAGCCGAATGGGAAAGGTGGTGAGTGTCGTGCGGGTGTTGGTCAGCCCATCACTGCCGAGGGTGCAGCCCGTGTGCTCGGCGAGGGTGAACATCCGCAGGCAGGGCTGCGCGAGCAGTGCCGGCAGGAACCAGCCGAACCAGGCCTGCGGGTAGCCCAGGGCAATCGCCGCGACCGCCGCCACGTAGACCGCCAGTTGCAGACCTGCCGAGAGGGCGATCTGCGAGCGAGCCGAGGCGGGGACGAAGGGAAACCCCTGGGTGCGTCCGAGGGCCAGCTTGAGGAATCGCCAGGGGCGGAGCGGCCAGAAGTGGAGCCCCACGACCTCGCCCAGGTAGCCCCAGCCAGAGGTGGGGCGGTAGTCGGACAGTTCCGGATCGCGCTCGGGATCCTGCGTGTAGCGATGATGCCAGGTGTGGTAGTGGCGGTAGAAGTGGAAGTTATAAAAGCTCAGCAGCCCGGCGAACCAGCCGAAAGATTCATTCCAGCGCGGGGTGGCGAATGCGGTGCGGTGGACGCACTCGTGCATAGGGGCGAACATCGTGACGATCACGAACCCATGCAGGAGCAGGGCGGGGAGCAGCGTGGCCCAGCGATCGAAGGCGAGCCAGACGAGTGTCCCGGTGATTGCCAGCAGGCCCACATGGATGGCGGCCCGCAGCCAACCTTGGACGTCGGAGCGGTGACTGAGGTCGCGGACCACGGCGATGTCGAGGACTCGCCCCGGCAGGGTCGCCGTCCCCATATCGCGTCCGTCCGCCGTCTCTCCCGATGCGATCGCCATGCGCAGTCACTCCCCGGAACATCAACGCCAGAACCCGCCGGCTCGATGACCACCCCGGAGCGCTGAGGGAGCCTTCGAAGACGCACCTCTGTTTCTAGCGGGTGGGGAGAGGGTTTTCAATGAGTGCCCGAGCCGAGGGAGGGCCAAGCAGCCCACCGACGGACCGGGAAAAAAAGCGGGGGCCGCAGTCCGGCACGACAGGTTTTCAACCGGCCGAGTCTCCGTCGGGGAGCGGTCTGACGGCTGTGCGTCGGGCGGACCGCGCACCGTCAGTGACCGACAATTTGGAAAAACTGTCATACGGGTTGCCGAAAGCCGACGGGGCTGGAGGGGGGTCCGACAGGTTTTCAGCTGGTCGGGTGGTCAGGGAATTCAGCGGGGGCGGCGTCTGCGGGCGATCCCTGCGAGGGCGAGGCCGCCGCAGGCAGCGAGCAGCATTCCGCCAGGCTCGGGCGTCACCGTGATCTGGCCATTCACCAGTGTCACCTGGTTGCTGGGAATCAGGTCGGAATCGAGCGACAGGCTGGTGATTGCCGGGTCGAGCAGAACGTTCGCAACCAGCAGTTCGTTTGGAGCCGTGAAGAGCAGAACTCCCAATCCCCGAGTCTGACCCGGGGCGAGGGAAACGGACGATCCCTGAATGTCGTACAGATCGGAGGCGACCACGAACTGCCCAGGCGGGACCGACGGATCGATGAGGCTGGGCCCGAACAGCGAGTGATCGCGGAAGATGTAACGCGCGAGCCGGTTGTTGTTCGTCACATCCTCAACAATCAACTCGGGGCGATCGACTTCAAAACCGAGGGCAAACCCATTGACCGAGACCGCCTCGCTGCCAGTGTTTTGCACCGTGAACTCGAGGCGGTTGTTCGCCGTGCCCAGACCTGCATTGACCGACCGCGCCATCAGAATCAGTCCGGCGTGGGCGTTTGCCGAGACTGTCAGCCACACCACAACACCCGCCAGGAACCAGCGGACCCGGCCAGGGCGTCGAGTCGGCAGTGATTTCCGCGGGTGAGCATCGAACGACACATCCATTGTCAGCAGACTCCTTCCAAAAAAGAACCATTCGACCGGGTCTCCGCCCGATCCCTCCGCCCGAACTTCCCCCCGATCGTGTTGGGGGCCCTGCAGCAGGTCGCGAACCGGCCGGGCTTGGCCCACAGGCACCAGCCGAGTTCGCCCAGCCGGCTCCGAGCCACCCCCCCTTAGAGCCGGGCGCCAATCCGGCGGCGTACAGCGCCCACGTCCAGCGAGTTCACGACCCCGTTGCCGTCGATGTCGGCGAACAGGTCGTAAGGTCCCGTGGTCCGGCTGTAGACGCCCGAGAGGTCGGCCGAGTTGACCATGCCATCCCCGGTGTAATCAGCAAACAGAATCCGCAGCATGCGGGCATAGTCGGCCCCGCCTGCCAGTGCGTTCCCTGCGATGTCGGTGATTGCTCCCAGACCGCTGGCCTTCAGCAAAGTGTTGAGTGTTCCCTGGGTGACCGTGGAGATGTTCCAGCCCACGGTGCTGGTCCCCACTCCCGAGATCGCCGTGGTGGTGACCCCGGTGAGACTGGCCAGGGTGGCGCCCCCGATCGCCTCGTTGAAGGCCACCTCGATCCCGGTGATCTGCCAGGGGAGAATCGACCTTGACGAGGCGAGCACATCGAACGACCGGCCCGATCCGTAGAGCACGCGGAAGGCGGCCACCTGCGGACCGGTGCGATCGATGGTGTAGCTTTGCCCGGCGAATGGGGTACCGGTGAGCGGGTTGAGCGCCAGGTCGACCACCCCGGTCCCGTTCGCCAGGTTGAGCGTCAGTGTCCCGTCGCCAGTCCCCGTCGAGGCGGTGACCGTGTAGATCGAGCCCGAACCGGTCAGCGAGGTGAGCGCCGCCCCAGAGACTCCCGCCTGGGTGAGTGAAAAGTTCGCCAGCGACAGACCGTTGACCGTCTCGCTGAGGTTGACGGTCCACGAAACGGTTCCGGCGTTCGTGATGGCCGCCTGGGTCCGCACGATCGAGACCGGGGTCGGGGCGATGGCGTCGGCGAGATTGCCGAATTGCGGGGGGAAGGCCGCCACTCCGGTCGTCAGCGTGGCGGTGGTGACCCCCGCCGTGGGCGAGGTGAACCGCCAGCCGACCGTTTGAATCTGCCGGACGTTGTGGGTTCCTGCCGCGATATTGTCGAACCGTGCCAGCCCGTTGCTGTCGGTGGACGCCGTCGGCTCGGCGGCCCCCAGTGTGAAGGTCATCGACCAGTTCAAGATGGTCCCGACGTCGGTCGAGAAGCGATCGCTGGCGTTGAGCGTCCAGTTGCCATTGGCCGACTGACCGTTGAACCCCGAGAGGGCCGTTTCCGGGCGAAACCGCCCGGTAAACGGGGCGGTGCCCGAGGTGATCGCACTGCTTGCCTGATCGTCGAAAATGGTGTTGGTCAGGTTGTCGCCACTCGAGCCCCGCTGGTTGATGAGGGTGATCACCGTTCCGGTCGGCGAGCGGAGGGTCAGCACCACATCGCCGATCCAGGTGTGGGTCAGGTTGACCGTCACATCGAGGTCGGTGATGTTCGCAGTGGTTCCCGCCACCGCGACCACCGAGTTGACCCCGGTCACGGAGTTGTCGGGAATCGGCAGGTTGATCGTGCCCGACGAGAAGACCTGCTGCCCGTCGAGGAGACCGTTCCCGTTGGCGTCAAGAAACACTGTGCGGCTTGAGAGCCCCGTTTCGACGGCACCGGGCGAGCCATCGCCGTCCTGGTCGTTGAAGACCCGGGTGTAGATCGAGTTCTGCCGCGTTTGGGCGAGGTCGGCTCCGGTGACCGCCGTGTTGGCGGTGGGCAACTCGATGGTGCGGGTATTGAGCAGATTCCAGCCCGTGGTCGGGCTGGATCGAACCACCTGCGTTCCGGCGGAGAGTGCCGCAAAGGTGTAGTTGCCCGAGGTATCGGTCGTGCCAATCGCCTCGGTCGTCGCCGACTGCGTCTGCACAGCCAGTCGCCAGCGGACCAGGGTTCCCGTCACCGTCGCCGAGCGGTCGGAGACGGTGATGGTCCAGGTCCCGTTGGGGTCCAGTCCGTTGAAATTCGAGAGCGGCACCTCGGGACGGTACCGCGCGGTGAAGGGGGCGATTCCATCCGCGATGTCGCTGGTTCCCTGGTCGTCGAAGATGGAGGTTGTGAAGTGATCGCCGGTCCCCCCACGGCGTTCGACCAGGGTGATCGTGAAGTTGTTGGGCCCCGTCAGCTGCACCACCAGATCCCCAATGTTGGTATGGGTGACGTCCAGGGTGAGGTCGATGTCGGTGATCTTTCCCGTCAGGCCCGAGGCGACGAGGCTGCGGGAAACTCCCGTTGTCGTGTTGTCGGGAATGGCGACCGAGATGGTCCCCGAATCAAGCTGGCTGGTCACCGGCCCGTCGTAGGTCCCGTTGTTGTTGCTGTCGAGAAACACCTGCCGGCTGGCGACTCCCGGATCGTACGCATCGCGGGTGGCGTTGCCGTTCCAGTCTTCAAAGACTCGCCCGGTGATGGACGAAGCGGCGAAGACCTCATTGCCAAAGTGGAGGGCGTGGGCCGATCCTCCGGCGTTCAACGTGACAGCCGAGGTGCCTCCCGAGGGAGCGGTCAGCCTGACTCCCGCGGGGAGCGACTGCGCAACGGTGTACGAACCGGCGATGACGTTATCGAAGCGGGCCAAGCCATTGGAGTCGGTGACCTGGGCCAGTTCGCCGGTGCGGACGCGCATTGACCAGCGGACCAGCAGTCCCGAGGTGCCGGCGGCCCGGTCGCTGACGTTGATGGTCCAGGTCCCGTTGGGGGTTGCCCCGTTGAAGCCCGCCAGGGGACTCTCGGGGCGGTAACGTCCGGTGAAGGGGGCGATTCCCGAGGAGATCGAGATGGTCGCCGAGTCATCAAAGGTGGTGTTGGTCAGATTGTCGCCAGTTCCCCCGCGACGGTTCATGAGCGTGATGCTCGTGCCGGTCGGAGAGGTGAGCGTGACGATCAGGTCGCCGACATTGAGGTGACTGAGGGTCAGCGACACGTCGAGGTCGGTGAGGGGCCCCGACACGCCGGCGACCGAGAGGGTCGAGCTGACTCCCGTGGTGCTGTTGTCGGGGATGGTGAGGTTGAGCGTCGCCGAGGCGACCGTGGTGGTGGTCTGGATTGCATCAAACCGGCCGTTGGCGTTCTGGTCAAAGAAGAATGAGACCCCCGCCACGCCCGATTCTCCCATGTCGGCCACACCATCGACGTTGGTGTCTGAGTAGGCGCGGGAGTAGATGGCGTTGGAGCGGGTGAGCGGGAAATGGGCGCCGGTCACGATGGTGCTTGCCGAGGGACGATCGATCGGCAAGCCCGGTGCGGTGATAAAACCGGTCGCGGGCGCAACGCGGACCATCTGCGATCCCGCGGGGAGGTTCTCGAAGAGGTAGACGCCCGTGGTATCGGAGAACGTGTGGGGCTCGATGAAGGTGTTGGCATCGGAAGAGACGACCCGCAGGCTCCAGTTGACCAGCGTCCCGACATCGGTCGCGACCGAGTCGGTGACAACCAGGGTCCATTGCCCGGTGGCGTTCAGGCCATGAAAGCCCGACAGGGGACTCTCGGGACGAAATCGGCCCGTGAAGGGGGCACTCCCGGCTGCGATCGTGGTCGCCGCCTGGTCGTCGAAGATCGTGTTGGTGAGATTGTCGCCCGATCCACCACGGGAGGTGATCAGCGGAATGCTCGCGCCGTTGGGGCCCCGGAGAACAATCTGCAGGTCGCTGACCCAGGTGTGGGTGATATTCAGCGTCACCTCGAGATCTTCCACAACGCCAATCGCCCCTGCCACGGTCAACGAGTTCGACAGGCTGGCCCCCGTCGCGTCAGGAATCGCCAGGTTGAGCGTTCCCGAGCTGAGCGTCAGCACCTGCCGCGTGTCATCGAAGCTCCCGTTGTTGTTCTGATCGAGGTACACCATCCGGGCGGCGATTGCCGGGTCGTAGGTCTCGGCGGTGGCATTGCCGTTCCAGTCTTCAAAGACTCGACCGGTGATCGAGACCTCCCGCCCCTCGCCGACGAGGTCGATAGTGACGGTCGCCTCATCGGCATCGTTGCTGTTGAAGCTGAGAGTCGCCTGCCGGGTGCCGGCCCCTGTCGGGGCGAAGGTGACCACGAACGTGGTGGACTGCCCCACCGCCAGTTCGCTGCTGCCGAGTCCCGAAGACAGCATGAAATCACCGCTCCCCGACAGGTTCATTCCCGACAGGCTGAGCGGACTGGTCCCCTCGTTGCGAATGCGGAAGGTCTGCGTGCTGGACTGGCCGACCCGCACGGAACCCAGGTTCTGCAGGCTGCCGCTGCTCAGTCCCGTGCGTCCCTGGAACAGGCCCAGTTCGGCGACACCCACCCCCGAAACGGCACGCCGGGCGTTCAGGCGACCCGAGGCATACTCGCTGTTGGTTCCCGTGACCGCGTCGTAGGTAATGGTCGCGGGACCGACCAGGTCGGTCGTGTTCCGCAGCAGCCCCTTGATGTCGCTGGCGGTCAGCGAGAGCCCCAGGTCGGCGGCCCGGGCGAACAGCAGCCCAGCCGTCCCCGCGGCCAGGGGCGTGGCCGACGAGGTCCCGCCAAACTGGTCGGTGTAGTCGAGCCCCCCCGTACCGGCCCAGGTGTTCGACCAGTTGTAGCCGTTGGTCCCGACCCGGTCGGTCGTCACCACGTCGGCGGTTCCGCCATAGGTGCGGCCATTGCTGGGGGCGACAAAGCTGAGGCCTGTCCCGAAGTTGCTGTAGGTCGAACGGGTGTCGAAGTTGGTTGTCGCCCCGACGGCGATCACCCCCGGTGTGGTGGCGGCGAGAGTGGCCGGGAACTGCATGCTGCTGGAGAAGTTGTTGCCACTGGCAATAAACGAGGCGGTCCCCAGTCCTCCCCGGGCGCTCGAGCCAGCCCAGGTGAAGGCCGCGGTGATCGCGCTGCTGACCGCGCCACCCCCCCAGCTGTTGTTCATGATGTGCACGTTGGCCCATTGGCCGAGCCCGTCCCGCGTCCGTCCTGCGGCGTAGTAGACCGCCGAGGCGATGTTCGCGTCGGTGGTCGCCGACCCCGTCGATCCGAAGATCCGGACTGGCAGGATGCGGGCCTGCTGCGAGATGCCGGTCACCCCAATCCCGTTGTTCCCACGTCCCGCCGCGACTCCCGCGACACTGGTCGCATGGGCATCGTTCGTGGAATCGGCCCCGGGATTGTTGTCCCCCGTCGTGCCGTTGGTGGTGAAGTCCCAGCCGTTGGTGTCGTCGATGTACCCATTGGCATCATCGTCCAGTCCATTACCGGCGATCTCGCCCGGGTTGACGAACAGGTTCGGTGCCAGGTCGGGGTGGGTCAGTTCCATCCCGTCGTCCACGACGGCGATCACGATGCTGTCGGAGCCGGTGGTCAGATCCCAGGCTCCCTCGGCATCCACGTCGGCATCGACCGTGCCTCCGGCGATCCCATTGTTTTCGAGGTGCCACTGCAGGTTGTAGAGCGGGTCGTTCGGGACCGCGAGTTTGCGAAAGTCGCGATAGCTGTTCGCCTCGGCCCAGGCCAGTCGGGGGTCTGCGGCGAGCCGTTCGGCCAATTGCAGGGCCTCGGCCCCCGCCCCCGCCGCGATGGTCGCCACGAATTGATCGGGCGTTCCATCGAGCGGCCGGTAGCTGGCGAAGCGGGCGTCGTTCCTGAAGAACGCCGCCGCCGACTGCCCGGGCTGGAGGGCCAGGATGACTTCATTGGTCGGCACCATCCAGTCGGCCGAGCCAGTGGATTGGAACACTTCGCCCGACCAGCCAACCTGAGGGAGGCTGTCGATGACCTGCTCGAGAGCGAGGGTCGAATCGAGGGTCCGACCACCGACGGTGAACCGGGTGGCGGGGAGCGGTCCCATCGCACCCGGGGGGAGTGGTGTGGGAAGGCTGCCTGCGGCGAGTCGAAAGACCGCGGTGCTGTCGCTCAATTGCCGTTCGAGTTCGAGCCCCGCGAGAGGACCCGAGGGAGCGACCAGGTCGAGAACGCGACCGGAACGGACCGAGACTGAGAACTGACCGGAGATGGGCAGCGGGGCTTCGCGAACAGAACTGGCCGAGGAAGCCTGGCCAGGGGCCGAGGCAGTCAGGGGTGACGCGGCCACAAGAGGATCAACTGCCAGCACCGCCGCCTTGGCGAGGGAAGTCTCCCAGGTACCACTGAGCAGCAGGCGCGACTCGAG
>CAIUHT010000793.1 GCA_903898975.1 uncultured Planctomycetaceae bacterium | reverse complement strand
CTGACTGGCTAACTGGCTGGCTGGCCGACTCGTTGGTTGGCTCATTCGGTCTCTCTCCTCGCACTCTGCCCCCGAACCTCTCGTCACCCATGTCCAAATCGACGCGCCGCGAGGGGAACGAAAACAACCGTTCCGTCTGCCAGAACCGCAAGGCCCGGTTCAATTACGAGATCCTGGACGAACTCGAGTGCGGGGTCATGCTGCTGGGGAGCGAGGTCAAAAGCATCCGCGGAGGGAAGGTTTCGCTCGACGAAGCCTATGCCCGTGTCCGCGACAACGAACTCTGGCTCATCAACTGCGACATCGCCCCCCTCCCACAGGCCAGCCTGCTCAACCACGAGCCCCGTCGCGAGCGCAAACTCCTGCTGCATCGCCGCGAACTCCGCAAGTTCGCCGAACAGGCCGACCTCAAGGGCCTGACCCTCGTCCCCCTCGCCGTCTATCTCAAGGAGGGGAAGATCAAGCTCTCGGTCGCCATCGCCCGCGGCAAACAACTGCACGACAAACGCGAAACCCTGAAAAAGACCGAGGCCGATCGCGAAATGCGACAAGCGCTCAAACGCGATCGCTAACCCCGTCGCCCGGCTGCCTCGACCGAGACACACGCAGGATGGCCCACTGCGCCACACCGATCTCGCCCCGCTGTGACGCGCACGCGCTGCTCACTGTCGTCACGCCCGACTGCCTCCGGGCAGTGTCTCAAAACCGCCGAGCAATTCTGCCCCCGCGGCCCCAATGACTTCAGCGGCTCAATCGAGCCGCGCCTGCGCCAGCAGATCGGCGGTCGGTTCCCGCCCCCCAAACCGTGCGGCGTGATACTGTTCCAGAAATCTCCCCGCCCGCGCGCAGACTTCCACCGAGGTCATTCCCGCCAGCCGCTGCAGACGCTCTTCATCGCTCTCGGTTGGGTCAACCAGCAGCCCCAGTCGGCCCAGGCTCGCTTCGAACTCACGCCGACTGGCCCGCAACACCGGATCGTCCGCCTCCAGGCCGCCCCCCACCTTAAGCCGACCTCGCCGGGTGACAAGGCGTCGCCCCACCCGCCAGCTCAGCCAGCCCAGCAGCAGCCCTCCCAACGGCCAGATCATCCCCCGCGCCGTCGCCCCCAACGGATCCCGCCGCCACGCCAACCAGGCCCGCCGGGCCCACACTGTCACCGCCCCCCATACCTCTCCCCACCAGCCTCCCCCCTGCACCGGGGCATAGACCGCCTGTCGCGAATCGGCCGGCGTCGGGTCGAAACCCACCCACCGCTGCTCGCTGGCCAAATACACCTCGGCCCACGCATGCGCGTCGATTTCCCGCAGTGTCACCCCGCCGGTCAGTCGATTCACCGGAGGCGACAGGTACCCCGTCACCACCCGGGCTGGCACCCCCCGGGTCCGCAACAGCAGCGTGTACGCCGCCGCGAAGTAGGTGCAAGACGCGGGTCGCCGCTCGCGCAGCAAGATCAGCAGCGGATGCTCGGGCCCCGCCAGGTCGGTCTGCAGCGAGTACGTGAACTGCTCGTGAAAGTACTCCTCCAGCCGCTCGGCTTGCCGCCGCGGGTCGGCCTCGCCCCCCAACATCGCCCCGGCCAGTTCCCCCAGTGGACCAGCCAGTGCCGGGGGAACCAGCGTCAGGTCGTCCCCCGGTTCGGGCTCGGTAAACAGCCACTCGCGCGGGTCGTATCGCAGTCTGCCCGCCGCAGTGGGCGTGGTGGTCGATAAGACCTGCCCGCCATCCACCCGCGGCACAAACTCTTCCGCCCCCCACGTCCCCCCCGGTGCCGGGATCAGCCCGGTCGGTGTCTCGCAGGCCACGAACTCCAGTTCCCGGCTCGGCACTCCCGGGTCGGTCAGTTCCGACAGTGGCCGCAGCAGCGTCCGCAACTCGGCCGACGTGCTGAACCGCGTGCCGTCGTACTGGTCGAAGACCCGCGTCCGCACTCGCTCGGGCCGCCGCGACAGTTCAAACACCGGCCGCTCCGACAGTTCCAGGTTTCCCCGCGCGGCCAACACCAGGTCCCGGCTCGCTCCTCCCGTGGCATCGCGCGGCTGGTCAATCAGCCAGCCCTGCAACCACCCCAAAAACGGCTCTTCCCAGTCCCGCACCTGCTGTTCGAAACCGAGGGTCAGCCAACCGGCAATGGCCAGCGTCGCAATCGCACCCACCACGCTCCAGCCTCCGCGCCGGTGCAACCACGCCCGTCCCGTCCCCGACCAGATCACCCCCAGCAGCACCCACGAGAGCACAAACAGGTCGAAGGCCCGGGCCACTCCCGGGGTCGGAAACAGCTGCCCCGACAGGGCCGCCAGGCCCAGGGCACACAGCCCCGTCGGCAGCGCCCGTCCCGAGAGTGCTCCCCACGTCCCCACCCCCAGCACGCCTCCCGTCAGCAGCGACAGCACCGTGAGTGACAGCGGCCCCGACGTGCCGACCTCGATCGGCAACAGCCAGCCCAGCAACGCCCCCACACCTCCCGCCGCCAGCACCCGCCACCACGACCACTCCCCCGCACGCAGCCCGGCCACCACTCCGCCCCACCAGCCCACACCACCATCACTCGCGCCACCGCCGCCTGCACGCGCGGCACTCAACCAGCCCGCACTCCACCACACACTGGCGACCAGTGCTCCCGAAATCAGGCAGAGCACCACCCGCTCAAACGCGACCGCATGCAGGGCCAGCGCGACCCCCCAGGCCCACGCCACTCCCGCCGGTCCCCGCGTGGTGGTGCCCGCGTTCATCGCCCGGCTCCACACAGCTCTTCAGCCGACAGTCCCTCGCAGCGG
>CAIUHT010000792.1 GCA_903898975.1 uncultured Planctomycetaceae bacterium | reverse complement strand
GGCCAGCCCAGCGTGGCCAGCCCAGCGTGGCCAGTCCAGTCGGGCCCTTGCCCCTCGCCCCCGCGCGGTACCTCCTGCGCCCCGGCGGCATCGCTCGCCCGGCTCAGACCAATCCACAGCCATCGCCGCTGCAAGCCCCCTGCTCTTTCCGCTGAATAGCCACCTCAACTCTCCTCTTTTCCGTTTTTTATCTCCCCGTTTTGGAACCTCTCCCCTATGGCATCCCGTCCGCTTTCTCTCCGTTTTTTCCGATCGCTCGGCGGCTTTCCCGCCCCCCTGGCTCTCGTCTCGACCTTGCTGCTCGCCTCGCCGGGGCCGGCGACCCCCGCCCCCCCCGCTTCCCAAATCGCCCCCCAGGCCTCTCCGCGCTCCGACTCCGGCCAGCCCAGCCCCGAGTCCCCCGACGCGACGGTTGATCAGCTCGAACCCACTTTCGAAATCGATCCCGAGACCATCTTCCTGGACGGGACTCTCCCCTGGTTCCCCCCCTCCGCCAACCCGCTCGACAGCCTCACCCCCTCTCAACGCCGAACTTACCTCGGCCTGCTCTCCAGTGCCCTCAAGTCGGGCATTCGCGCAGGACGCCAACCGTCCTCCGACGAACTGCAGCGCGCTCACGAAGCGCTCCGCAAAGCGGGCAAGCTCTGCGCCCAGGACCCCCGGCTCCCCTTCGCGGCCGGCATGATCGCCCTCGCCGCCCAGGACTGGCCCGCGGCCGAACAGCATTTCGCCCGGACCGAGGAACTCTCCCCCACCCCGCACCTCGGGGCCTCCCTCGGTTTGATCTACTCCCAGTTGGCCCGCCGTCAACGGCCCGAGGCCGCCCGCAGTTGCCAGCGCCTCGCCCGGCAACTGGCCGACTCGGGCCAGGGCCCTCCCTCGGCACTGCACGAGGCCGCCGCCCGCTGGCTCGGCAAGGCGGTCGCCTGCTGCACCGGTGACGCCGCCGAAGACGCCGACACCCTCGATCTGAAATCCCTCGCCGACCAACTCCCCCTCTCGCTGCGGCCCGGCTTCCAGCGCGGTTACGACACGGTCGCCCCGCGCTACGCCCAACTGCTCTCGTGGTCAAAACTCTCGCCCACCGAACTGGCCGAGCAATCCCGACCACTCCGCGAACAGCTGGAACGCGAACTGGCCCAACAGACCGCCGCCGAGAAACGGGCCATCTCCCGCCGCAAAGATCTCCGCGACGGTCTCGCTACCGAACTGAAACAGCTCACCAAGCCCCTCGTGCTGCTCTCCAACAAGCTCAAGGCCGAGCGGAACCTCGCCCGTGCGACTGAACGCCGCATGCAGGAACTGGTCGCCTCCAATGCCGCCCCCTACCGGTCCAAAAACAAACCCAGTCGCGATCCCCGGGAGAACGAACGGGCTCAACGGCAGGAACTCGAAGACCTCCGCCGGGACCAGGAACAACGCGCCAAGCGCGAACAGGAATTGACCAACCTCCGGCAGCAACAACAGCGGCGTCTCGGGGCGATCACCGAAATGGAGCGCCTGCTCGCCGCCGGCCGCGCAGCCCGCCAACAGGTCGAAGCGGGCAACGCCGAGAAACTGCAGCCTCTGACCGCCGAGGTCGACGCCGCTCAAAGAGCCCGCGCTGAAGCCGCCGGACGCCTGCAAGATCTCCAGGCGGCATTGAGCGACCGTTCCCAGCTCCTCGCCCGGCTGCATTCACCCCAGACCTGGCTCCCCCTGAATCTCGAGGGCCAGCGCGACACCCTCAGCAACTCTCTCAAAGAGCCGTAACCCACCATGCCAAACCGGTCCAACAGTCCCGGCTGAGTCGCGGAAATCACGCTGCCAGTCACAGCAGCCCGATTCTTTGTGAACCAGATTCGGGTGGTTTGCGTTTCCTGAACATGTTGGCCCCCGTCCTGGTCCCCCTCCTCCCAAATCGGAAGGGACAGACCCGAACGGTTCCAACCGCAGGGCCGAACCCCCAATCGGGTTCCCCCTTGTCGAAAATCGGTCTCCGGGCGAACCGCGCTGGTTCGCAGCGGGCACCAGCAATCTGCGTTTTTCCTGTTTTTTGCGGAGTTCGATCCCGTGATCCGGTTGTCGTCCCATCAGTTTGTTGCGGCGTTCCACCCCCTCCCCCTGCGTGCTCTGCCCCTCCTCCTCGGCCTCGCCCTCACGGCTGAAGGAGTGCTTAGCACCCGTTCGCCCGCACGGGCCGCCGAACCGGCCCCGCTCGCACCCCGCGAAGCCCACCCTCTCGAAGCCCTGTTGCCCCAATTCTCCCCGCTTCCCCGCTGGGACGAAGACCTGCTCTTCCCCCCGGGCATCAGCAGCCTCGAGAAACTCCCCGCTCCCCAGCGGCAGGAACTGCTCGCCAAGGTGCGGTCCGCGCTGCTGGCCGCCTTCCCCACCGACCGGGAGCCCACCCCAGCCACCATGGCCCGCGCCCAGGCCTCCATCGCCGCAGCCCGCGCCCTCGCTCCTTCCGAGTCCCGCATCTCATACGCCGCGGGCCTCGTCGCCCTCGCCGCCCGCGACTGGACCGAGGCCGAAGCCCGCTTCGCCGACGCGCTCCGCCAGGCCCCGCCCGTCCATGCCGGGGCTCTCATGGGAACCATCTACGCCCAGCTGGGAAGTCACGATCCAACCGCGGCGGCTCAATCCTGCCGTCGCCTGGCCCAGGGTCTGGCCGACGAACAGACCGCATGGCCCGGTCCCCGGCAGGCTGTCGCCTTCTCCCTGTGGCTCGGCCGCGCTGCCGCGTGCTGCGACCACCTCGCCCGAAACCCGGTCGACAACCCCGCCTCCATCCCGGCTCAACGCCCGGTGGCGCAGCCCGCGCGCACCCACGCCAGTCTCACCCCTCTCCGGGACGAACTGCGGTCTGAACTCTCCGACCGCCTCGGGGACTCGTTCCTCGAAGGCTACGACTCCGTGGCCGCCCGGCTGGTGGGGCTCCAGCCGTGGCTCGATATGAGCACCACGCAACTGCGCTCCGAGACCGCCTCGCTCCGCCAGCGGTTCGAAGATCCCATCGAGCGCATCCGCCTGCGCGAGCAGCGGCTGGAACAGGAACTGGCGCGGCAGAAGCCGGCCCATGCCGCCGCGCTCAAGCTCTCGGCCCAGCCACTCTCCGAATTGACCCGCCAACTCGCCTCCAGGCTGTCGGGAGCCCGCACGCTCAACAGCCAACTCGACAGCCACAAGCGAAAATACACGCAACTCGCCTCGCAACTCACCTTCCTCGAAAACAATCTCAGCTACCGGATCCAACTGAATGAGTGGCGAGAAGAGGCGCAGGACAGAGATCACGATCGCGACATTCCCCGCCGGTCACGCGATCGATCCTATGTCCCCCGCAGACTGCCTCCCGCGCTGCAGGCCGAAGATCGTTCACTCAGCGGCATGCGCGCCAAGTTGCAGCAGTACGGAGCCCAGATCCACACCCTCGAACTCGGTCTGCAGACCCGCCTCGATGATCTCCAGCAGTTCCGCAAGCTGGTCGACGAGCGGCGTGGCGACCACAACCAGCTCAAGGCGCAGCAGCAGTCGGCTGTCAAAGCGCTCCAGCGACAACTCGCCCAGCTCAAGCAGCAGCGAATCGAGTTGCAGCGTCAGTCCGCCAGGCTCCTCGACGCCCTGCAGCATCCCGAGCAGCTCCGGCGCCTCGTCGACTCCCCCGAACCCTGGCTCCCGTTGAATCCCGCTGGCCAACGAGACACGCTGCTGCAATCGCTTCGCCAATAACCGTTCGCCAATCACCCTCTGTCACCAACCCTTTGGATCGGCGCCACCCAGGGCTGGAGTCCCAACGCTCCAGCCCCCTTCGGTGGCCGCCGGCCGACGCCCCCACCTCTCCCAAGCACCCACGTTCCCGTCGGTGTGGTCGGCCTGGTGAGACTCAGCGGCGTCATTCAGTACCCGGGTTTCAGTCCGTTGCGACGGCAGATCAGCCACCCCATCAGCCCGATACCCGCCAGCCACCACCCCCCCGGCTCAGGTGTCACCACGACCGTCCCCTGTCGGACCGACGTGACCGACAGCAGGTTTCCATCGGGGTCGTAAAACTCGCTCTGGCCCAGATCGAGCTCCAGTCGAAACAGGTCGCCAATCTGCGGCGCCAGTGCCTGGTTCGCATCGAAGTGCAGGGTCACCAACAGTCGGTCGGTGAAGACTCCATCGACCCCCTCCAGGGCGTTGGACACATCGATTCCCGTGTAGGTCGTCCCGGGACCAATCGCACCCGCCGGCGGATTGTCACGGGCCGCGCTGCCGGTCGACGCAAACACATACCGCGGACTCCACAGGTGACTGTCGACGGCCATCCCCTGGCCCGCGTCGAAGAACTCCAGCACGCGACCATTCTCGGACGAGAGTTCGAAGTGCAGCACAAACCCCGCCAGCCGATCACTCGCCGAGTCGCTGGAAATCAGCACCTCCGCTCGACCTCGTCCATTGCTCCCCACCTCTGCGTCGGGAATCGCCACCAACAGCCCCGCCGAGGCCCCGTTCAACCCCCAGCTCAGACACACCACCCCCCACAACACCGCTCGTCTCCACGAACGGCCAATTGCCACGCCCTGCATGCTTTGATCCTTCAATCAGTTTCACTTCTCCTGCGACGGCACACACCAGCCGCTCGCATCGCCCTCCCAGTTGGCCTCCCCCCTCAGTCGTCTGTCGCCAGGAATGGCAGGCTCACCCCCGTCTTGATCAGCAGCCGGTCCCGGGCGTCCACCACGCCGTCGCCGTTCACATCGCGATTCGGATCGTATAGTCCTCCCAGCGTCGCCAGCAGATCGCGATCCACGCTCGTCACCGAGCGGTCCCCCGTCAGATCGCCCAGCAGTCTGAAGAACGTCCGCTGCGTCTCAAAGACCATATCGCCATCCAGATCCAGCGACAGTCGGTAATACCCATTTCCCGCCGTCCCGTTTCGATTGCCCCCCACACCCTGGAGCCCCATGTCCAGCGACAGCCGGCCAGTTCCCCCCCCCTCCACGCTGGTCGAGAGCCGACCCGCCAAGGGCAGCAACACGGACCCCGCTCCGGCCTGCCCCAGGAAACTCAATTGCACCCGTCCCGGCTGGGTCAACTGGGCAAGACTCGACGCCGTCGTGTCCTGGAAGAACAGATCGGCGTAACGCACAAACGATCGCTGGATCTGACCCCGCTGCACGTCGAACCCCGAGAGTTCATACACCACGTTGGCCACGTCGATCTGCACCGTCGATTCCACAAACAGCCCGTACGTGTCGGTCGCCCTCACGGTCACTTGCTGGCTCGTGGCCTGCTCGTAATTCAGTGGCCCGTTCACAACCAGCCTGGTCACCCCGCCCTGCGACACCAGCGCAAACCGGCCTCCGGCTGAATCGGTCAGGCTGTATGTCAGTGAATCCCCAGGATTGGCGTCGCTCGCCACGACGGTGCCAATCACCGTCCCCACCGTGCTGTTCTCGGCCACTACCCGGTTCGACAGCGTCAGATTGCTGGGGGCAGACTGGAAGACAAACCGCGCCACCACCGGGTCGTGATCGGAAATCTGATCGTGGAATTCGGAGTTCACATGGACCACATCCACGGCAAACCCCTCGCTCACCAGCCGCCCGCTGGCCAGGATGTGGTCCAGATCCTGCGAGTTGCCATCAAAGACGTAGGTGTACCTCTCGGCGGCTGGCAGCGTCGCAATCAGGCTGGTCAGGATCGCGGGCCGTCCACTCTCGACAACGCTCCCCCCCACCAGGTCCCGCTCGCCCAGCACAATTTTCAACGGGTTCGAGAAATAGAAGTCGTTCAGGTCACCCGCCACCACCACCCGGGCCTGGGAATCAACCTGCAACAGGCTGTTCACAAACTCCTGCACCACCTCCGCCTGGCGGTTCCGCTGGACCTCGCTGCTCAACACGGGGGGCTGCGTCGTTCCAAACAGCGCTCCATCGCCCCCCTTCGAATTCCAATGGTTGGCCACCACAAACACTGTCTCGCCCTGGAACACGAACTCGCCCGCCAGGGGCTTGCGACTGGTTGAAAACGCCGCGTTCGTCGGATCGATCCGACCCGGGCTCAGCGACAGTTCCGCACGCCCCCCATTGTTGACCACGGTCGTCCCGGCGGTGGCCGTGCCTCCCGCTCGATCCACAAACTGTACCCGCGCCGGGTTGAACAGGAAGCCGACCCGAATGTTCCCGCCCGGCTCCCCCCCATCCTGGTCATCCACCGGATTGATCTGGCGGAACTGGTAGCTTGGCCCTCCCGCCGCCGCGATCGCCG
>CAIUHT010000791.1 GCA_903898975.1 uncultured Planctomycetaceae bacterium | reverse complement strand
GAACTGATCGATCTCGCGAAAGAGATTACCGACACCCCTCCCGCCCGCGAGATGGACATGCTGCTCTCGACGGGAGAGCAGGAGTCGGTCGCCCTGATGGCGATGGCGGTGCAGAAGCTGGGGGTCCCGGCGATCAGCATGACCGGCGCCCAGATTGGCATCGTGACCGACAACACGTTCACGAAGGCGCGGATCCGGTCGATCTCGACCGAACGGATGCGGCGGGCCCTCGAGGCGGGGCAGATCGTCATCGCCGCCGGGTTCCAGGGAATTGACGCCGACTTCAACATCACCACGCTCGGCCGCGGCGGCAGCGACACCACCGCGGTGGCCCTCGCCGCGGTGCTGCAGGCCAGCGTCTGCGAGATCTACACCGACGTCGAGGGGGTCTTCACAACCGACCCCCGGCTGGTGAAGAACGCCGGCAAGATTGCCCGGATCGCCTACGACGACCTGCTGGAACTGGCCAGCCTCGGGGCCGGGGTGATGCATTCGCGGTCGATTGAATTCGCAAAGAAATATCGGGTGCCGGTGCTGGTGCGGCCCGCCTATTCGACCGGGGCCGGCACGCTGATCGGCCCGGGGGGAGATGAAGAGTCGGTTGTGACGGGGGCGGCGTTGGCCCGACAGGAGGCCCGCGTCAGCCTGTGCGACATTCCCGATCGTCCGGGGGTGATGAGCCTGATCTTCACCGCGATGGCGGAACGCAAGATTCCGATCGACATGGTGGTGCAGAACGTGGGCAGCGAGGGGCGGACCAACGTGTCGTTCACCGTGCCCCAAGACGAACTGGCCGACACACTGACTGCCGCCGACGACGCGCTCAAGCAACTGGGCAGCGGGCGGGTCGAGACCGGGACGAACCTGTCGAAGGTCTCGGTCGTGGGGAGCGGGATGACCACGCACACGGGGGTCGCCGCCCAGATGTTCCAGGCGCTCTCGGCAGCGCGCGTGAACATCGACATGATCACGACGAGTGACATCAAGATTTCGGCACTGGTCGACCGCGATCGCGCGGTCGATGCCCTGACGGCGGTGCACGAGGCGTTCGACCTGCACCGCCAGCAGCGGATGCTGCCCCCCCTGGGGATGCCGGCCGCCGAGGAATCGGAAGAGTCGAGCCAGTCGCGCGAAGAGCGGGAACGGGACGTGGTGGGGCGGCTGGTGGCGATGGAGGACATCGTGGTCAGCGAGGTGGCGCTGGATCGCGACCAGTCGCTGGTGTCGCTGCGGAACCTCCCCGACCAGCCGGGGGTCGCCTCGCTGGTCTTCGGCAGCAACGCCGAGGAGGGGGTGGTGGTCGACCTGATCGTTCAGAACATGGGGCGGGACGGCAAGTCGAGCATTTCGTTCACGGTGCCACGTGAGAAACTGGCGACGAGCCTGGAGGTGACGGGCAAGCTGGTGTCGCAGTGGCCGGGGGTGGAGCTGAAGTCGGAAGCGAACATCGACAAGTTGTCGGTGTTGGGGATTGGGTTGCGGACGCACACGGGGGTGGGGCAGAAACTGTTCCAGGCGTTGGCGGGGGCAGGGGTGAACGTCAAGATCATCAGCACGAGCGAGGTCTGCATCTCGACGGTTCTCGACGCGGGGGCGGGGGAGCAGGCGTTGCGGGCGGTGCAACAGGCGTTTGGGCACCGATAACTGGCACGGTTGCCGCAGTTTCTCCCTTCCGCAGTCCCGGTTGGGACGGGTAAACTGAGCGGACGAAGGGAATGGGAATTCCCGCGGCGGCCACGGTCTGGTTTGACTGAAGTTGGCGGGTGACGATGTCGAAGAACATGGTTTTCGGGTCGCTGGCAGTCGCCGGTCTGGTGCTGGTGATGTCGATCCTCGATCTGGCGTTGAAGATGCCCTTTGGCGGCCAGATGGTGATGGACATTCTGTACATCCTCGGGGCGGGGATTGTGTTGTACTTGGGCTGGGATGCCATTCGAGATCTCCAGTAGGGCGGCCCGGTGGCCGTTTCTTGCGGTGTCGGCATGACGAAGAATGGCCTGTTCGCCGTCTCGCTGATCGGGGCGATCCCGGGAGCGTTCCTGGCGTACCTGTGCGTGATGGCGTTTCTGAATTTCGCGGGGGGCTCGTCGATCCTGCTGAAGGGGCTGACTGGCCTGCTGCTGCTGATTGGGGCCGGGATGCCCATCTTGAGTGCCGCCACCCTGCTGCAGGGCCGCGGGGCGAAGGAGACGGGTGAGGCTCCCGCCGAGAAGGCGAAAGGCAAGGCCAAGGCCGCCGCGGTGGAAGTGGACGAGGTGGAAGAAGCAGTCGCAGTCGCTGACAGCGATGAACTGCTCGACGCCGACGAAGTGGTGGATGACGAAATCGTCGACGATGTGCTCGACGAAGACGAACCCCCCGCCAAGTCGAAGAAGAAGCGGAAGTAGCCCGCGCCCCACTCGCTCAGCTGCCGGTCGCCACCAGATCACCCTGTCCCCTGCCGGGTGCGACAGGTTCCCCAACTGGTCGCAGAATCGAGCCTGCAGATCAAGCAAGTCCTCCGTGACGGGTGCCCGCACGGCCACAGCCTGGTGGCAACAACGCCTCCGGCTTCCGTCAGCAGCTCCGGTCCCCGGCAAGGCGCACGCCCGACAGCCGGCTGTGTTGGGTGATTCCGGAGCCCAAAAAAGGGGTCATTCTGGTTTTTCAATAAAGGGGACACCCAGAAAAGTAGCCTGACCCCTTTTTTGGCGGGCAAG